>NZ_JBNPLQ010000014.1:0-65673 GCF_050313575.1 Candidatus Pseudoscillospira sp. SGI.172
TCAGAGTTTCACCGTCCGCAGTGGCGGTGATGTGGGTGACAGGTTCCAGATAGCTGTCAATGATCTGGGTGGCGATGGGGTCCTCCAGATCCTTCTGGATCTGGCGGCGCAGGTTCCGGGCCCCGTAGGTCTGAGAGAAGGACTTCTTCACCAGGTAGTCCAGAAGCCCTTCGTTGTAGGTAAACACAATCCCCTTATCTCTGAGATTGTCGGTAAGCTCCTGAAGCATGATCCTGGCAATGTGCTTGAAGTTGTCCTCGGTGAGCTTGTTGAAGTAGACGATCTCGTCCACGCGGTTGATGAACTCGGGGCGGAGGAAGCCCTCCAGCGCCTTCATGGCCTTGGCCTTGCCCTGCTCGTCTCCGGTGCGGCCGAAGCCCACGGCTCCTGTGGAGCCGGTGGTGGAGCCTGCGTTGGAGGTCATGACGATGACCGTGTTCTCGAAGTTCACGTTCCGGCCCTGGGCGTCGGTGATGTGGCCGTCGTCCAGAATTTGCAGAAGGATGTTCAGCACGTCGGGGTGGGCCTTCTCGATCTCGTCAAAGAGAATGACGCGGTAGGGCTTCCGGCGTACCTTCTCGGTGAGCTGTCCGGCCTCGTCATAGCCTACATAGCCCGGGGGGGAGCCGATGATCCGGGAGACCGAGAACTTCTCCATGAACTCCGACATGTCCAGACGAATCAGGGACTCGGGGGAGTTGAACATGTCCTGGGCCAGACGTTTGACAAGCTCTGTCTTGCCCACGCCGGTGGAGCCAACAAAGATGAA
The DNA here is from genome assembly GCF_050313575.1 of Candidatus Pseudoscillospira sp. SGI.172. Classification (NCBI taxonomy): domain Bacteria; kingdom Bacillati; phylum Bacillota; class Clostridia; genus Candidatus Pseudoscillospira; species Candidatus Pseudoscillospira sp. SGI.172. The sequence goes on from NZ_JBNPLQ010000014.1 coordinate 770, forward strand.
GGACACGGGCTTGCGCTTGGAGGCGATGCCCACTCTTCCCCGGCGGACGGCGGCAGCCACTTCCCTCACCGCCTGATCCTGGCCCACGATGTGCTCCTTGAGCCGGTCCTCCAGATGGGCCAGACGCTCGTATTCCTGCTCCTGGATCTGGCTGGCCGGGATCTTGGTCCAAAGCTCGATGACCCGGGCCAGATGCTCCATGGTGAGGGGCGGGGCGGACTGGGCTTCCAGCTTTTGCAGCTCGTCCTGGAGCTGAAGCTCCCGGCTCTTGATCTGGGCCAGACGCTCGTAGCCCTGATCCTCCTGCCCGGCGGAGAGGAGGCGGGTGCGCTCGGTCCCCAGCCGCTCCAGTTCGGCGTTCAAATTGCTCTGCTCCCGCTCGTTGTCCTTCAGACCAGGGGCCTGGGCGGGATCAATGGACAGGGCGGCGTGCTGTCCGGCCAGGGAGGAGAGCTTCCGGCGGATCTCGGCCTGCCGGGCCTCGTTGGCCTTGAGATCGGTCTGCCGTTTGTAGTCCCGGTTGTTGTTTTCATTGACCAGGCTCTCCCGCTGGGCCGCCAGGTCCTCCAGCTGCTTCTTCACCTGGCTTTCCCGGGCCAGGGACTTGTTGTGGAGGTTGACGTCGGAGCAGGCCTCGTCGATGAGGTCGATGGCCTTGTCGGGGAGGTAGCGGTCGCTGATATACCGCTCCGACATGGTGACCGCCGCCCGACACATGGCGGGGGAGATGGAGACGAAGTGGTACTTCTCATAGTAGGGCGCGATGCCGGTGAGGATCTTCACGCTGTCCTCAATGGACGGCTCATCCACCATCACCGGCTGGAAGCGGCGCTCCAGGGCGGAGTCCTTCTCAATGTGCTTGCGGTATTCGGTGAGCGTGGTGGCGCCGATGACCTGGATCTCGCCCCGGGAAAGAGCGGGCTTGAGGATGTTGGCGGCATTCATGCTGCCCTCGGCGTCGCCGGCGCCCACAATGTTGTGGACCTCGTCGATCATGAGGATGATATTGCCCAGCTTCTTGACCTCGTCAATGAGGCCCTTCATCCGGCTTTCAAACTGGCCGCGGAACTGGGTCCCGGCCACCAGGGCGGTGAGATCCAGCAGATAGACCTCCTTGTCCTGGAGCTTATAGGGCACCTCTCCGCTCTGGATGCGCAGGGCCAGCCCCTCGGCAATGGCGGTCTTGCCCACGCCGGGTTCACCAATGAGGCAGGGATTGTTTTTCTGCCGGCGGTTCAGGATCTGAATGGTCCGGGCGATCTCCTCATCCCGGCCCACGATCTTGTCCAGCTTGCCTTCGGCAGCCTTTTGGGTCAGGGAGATGCAGTAGCTCTCCAAAAATTTCCGCTTGCCCTCTTTGGCCTTGCCGCCCTTCTCTTCCCGGGTGCCGCGGCCGGAGGATTCGCCGCCCCGCTCGGAGGCCGGATCCTGACCGGGGGCGGCGGAGCCGCCGAAGAGCTTGTTGAGGAAGGGGAAGGTGGCGGTTTTGCCCTCGTCTTCCTCCCCGTCATCATCGTTGTTCTGCTCCTGTCCGGAGAGGCCTTCGATGCCCTCGGCACCGCCGAAGGCGGACATCATCTCATTGGTGAGGTTGGCCACGTCGTCGTCGGAGAGGCCCATCTTTTGGATCATATCGTCCACAGGCTTGATGCCCAGTTCTCTGGCACAGTTGAGGCAGAGACCCTCGGTCTTGGTCTCGCTGTTCTCAATGCGCTGGATGAACACCACCGCCACGTTTTTATGACATCTGGAACAAAGGGTAGGCTGCATTTTGGTCAACTCCTTTTCGGCCCGGGCCGTCTGCCCGGCCGTCATCGGGGCATGCGGTACCCCTCTGAGGCATTTATTCTAATTCGAAATTATGAACTGCGTATGAAAAATATAAAATTATTTTTTGGAATCTGAGGGATTCTCAGACTTTATCGCTGTGCGGAAGACCGCGGCATAGCGGAAGAGAGCGGCGAAGGACAGGAGCAGGGCAAAGGTGATCAGCCCAACCGCCCAGGGGTAGGGAATGGGGAAAAGGACCATCGCCGCCAGCACCACAAAAAAGACGCCGGTAGAGGCCTTGCCCAGCCGGTTGGAAGGGATGACGTCCCGGGTGCGCCGGAGCAGGAACAGCCCGCCCAGGCCCATCAACAGTTCTTTGCAGAAGAAAGCGGCCACTGCCCAGAGGGGCAGCATGCCGTCGACGGCGACGCACAGGATGACGGTAAAAGTCATCAGCTTGTCCGCCAGCGGATCAAGGACCCGCCCCAGCCGGGTCACCATGTGGAACCGACGGGCAATGTAGCCGTCGGCGATGTCGGTGACGAAGGCCACGGCATAGAGGAAGCCGGCCCACTGGTGGGCGGAGGGGAGGGGCAGGAAAAAGACCCGGGCAAATACCGGCACCAGAAGGAGACGGATCAGAGAGAGAAAATTGGGAAGATTCACAGGATCACCATTCTTTCGTCAGGCGCCTACACCAGCATCAGCAGTTCCATGGGGCTGTGCTCGGTGAGGAAGCGGAGCAGCTGGGTCTGGGATACCGTTTCGGAGGGAAGAAGACCGGTGAGATCGCACAGGACCCAGGCGGCCAGGTAGACCACCAAAAGGCCCTTGAGCAAGCCCAGCAATCCGCCGGCCATACGGTTGAGACCGCTGAGACCGGGGAGGCGGGCCACCAGATCCAGCGCATGGCTGAGCAGCGTCCAGACCAGCAGAACCACCAGAAAGCCGATCACAAACAACAGTCCGTGGGCGATCTGCTCCGCCACGGCCGAAGCCGCAGAAGCGGCCGCTTCCGCAGCGGTATGGGTGATCCCGGCCTCCAGTGTGTCTTCCAGCTTTTCGGCGGCCCATTCGTAGAGCCCCCCTTTGTCCCGGAGGGCGGCCAGCACCTCGTTGATTCCGGTCTTGGAACCGGCGTCGCCCCCGGCGGCCAGCGCACGTTTCTCCAGGTCGGACTGGATGGACTGGGCCAGGCGTGGCTCCAGCGCGTCCGCCAGCTTGGGGGCCAGGGCGTCGGCGGCCAGGTTGGCGCCCACCAGGGCCACCAGGACAGCCGCCAGGGAGCACAGCGTCAGGATAAAGCCCTGGCGGGCACCCAGAACAAGAAAAATCACCAGAACGGCCACAATCAGAAGGTCAATGAGGATGGGGATGGACATGGTTTCCTCCTTATCAGTCGGGAAGGTAGAGCCGGGCCGTCTCACTGTCGATCAGGAGCACAGAGCCGTCCGGTTTTTGAAGGACCCTCCGGGCTCCCTGTGGCTCGGAAAGAGTATGGTACACCTCCAGATCCTGGGTGTAGATCGTGAGGGAGTCGGCGGTGAGCACGGAAAAATAGTGGCCGGCAGCGGAGAGAGAGAAAAGCTGACGGTCCAGGGTCAGGGCCCTGTGCTCCTGGCCGGCAGCGTCCACCAAAACGAACTCGGCTGTGGATCCGGCCCGGTATTTGCCCAGCAGCAGGGCGGAGAAATCGTCTCCGTCCAGAGAATAGCCCTTGAGGTAGCGGCCGCCATAGCTGTATTCCCCGGCCAGAGAGCCGTCGGAATTCACCAGATAGAGGGCGGATTCGCCCAGCACCCGGAGAGGCTCGGTGTTCCAGTTCAGCTTCAGCGCCGTGACGCTCCCCAGGGGACACACGGCGTCCGGCTCGCTGCTGTCGCCGGAACGGTCGGTGGAGTAGAAGGCGATCTGGCTGTCATAGACACCTCCGGTCAGACCGGTGGTGGCCAGGGCCAGCGTGCGGCCGTTTGGGGAGAGGACTGCGTCGGTGACAAAGCGGGAGGACAGGTTGACACCCAGCACCGGCTGATAGTCGGTGTCGTAAACGGTCACCGAACCCTTGAGGCCGCTGGCCTGGGTGACCACGGTGAGAAGGCCCTGGGCGTTCAGACTGGCGGAGAGGATGGTCTTGTCCCCGGTCAGTGAGAAGGCCAGGCTCCGGCCGGCACAGACAAAGAGGCTGGTCCCCCCGGCGTCATAGACCAGCCCCGCGTTCCCGCCGGCCTGGACCACCGGGTGCTCCATGGGGCAGGTCTGCTCAAAGTAGACGGTCCCGCTGGGAGAATAGAGCCGAACTCCGGTGTTGGAGCAAACGAGAAGATCCTCTCCCAGACGGGCGAAGGCGCTGTTCACGCCGCCGTCATAAGAGAAGGATTCCGCCTGTCCGCTTTCATTTTTCGCCAAGGCGCGGTAGGCAAAATACCGCTTGACGGCGTCAAAATTTAGCTTTTGCCAGTTGGCGACCAGAAAGACCGCTCCCAGGACCAGCGCCGCAGTGACCAGAAAGGCAAGCACCCGCAGTACCGGATTTCGTTTCTTCTCCTCGCTCATCCTATGTCAGTGCCCCCTGATTCAGACCGGGCTCATCATACCACAGACGGGTCATGTATAATCCGCCCGGCGGTGCGGTGGGGCCCGCATCGGTGCGGCAGCGGCCCTCCAGAATGTCGGTGACAGCCTCCGGAGGGAACTTGCCCTCGGCGGCGTAGACCACGGTGCCCACCATGGCCCGGACCATATTGTAGAGGAAGCCGTTGGCGCACACCCGGCAGTCGATGATCCGGTCCGTGCGTTCGATCTCAAAGTGATAGACGGTGCGCACCGTGGAGCGCACGTCGGTGCCCACGCTCTTCACCGCAGCGAAGTCGTGGGTGCCCACAAAGCGATCTGCGGCGGCCTGCATGACGGTCTCGTCCAGATGCTTGGGATAGAACCACACCCGATCCACATAGAAGGCGTTGCGGATGTGGGAGTTATAGATGCGGTAGGTGTATTCCTTTTTGACGCAGGCGCTGATGGCGTTGAAGCCCTCGGAGACCTCCACGGCCCCGGTGACCACGATGTCGCCGGGCAGACGGGTGTTCACCGCCAGCGGCAGCCGGTCGCAGGGAATGCGGGAGTCGGTGCGGAAGTTGGCCAGGTAGACCCTGGCGTGGACGCCCGCGTCCGTGCGGCCCGCGCCGGTACACTTTACCGGGTGGCCCACCACCTTTTCCAGGGACTTCTCCAGCACCTCCTCCACGGTGACGGCATTTTTTTGGATCTGCCAGCCGTGGTAGGCGCTGCCCACATACATCAATTTTAGCGCGATATTTCTCATAAATAATAAACCTTATTTTAAGTTTTCCTAAATATACAGGCAGACGGTCAGAATACGCCCAGCAGATTGAGGGCTGCCACGCCTCCGCACAAGGTGAAGCCGATCACCAAAGCGGTGTAGTCCGCCCCGGCGTACTTCAGCTGGCGCATCCGGGTCCGGCCCTCGCCGCCGTGGTAGCAGCGGCACTCCATCGCCACTGCCAGCTCGTCGGCCCGACGGAAGGCGGAGATGAAGAGGGGCACGAGCAGGGGCACCAGAGCCCTGGCCCGCTGGATGAGGTTGCCGGAGTCGAAGCTGGCTCCCCGGGCTTTCTGGGCGGACATGATCTTGTCGGTTTCCTCGATAAGGGTGGGGATGAACCGGAGAGCGATGGACATCATCATGGCCAGCTCGTGGACGGGGACCTTGATCTTCCTGAGCGGCCCCATCAGATTCTCCAGTGCGTCGGTGAGAAGAATGGGGGAGGTGGTGTAGGTCAGCAGGAAGGTGCAGGAGATGAGGAGCATGATGCGCAGCACCATAAAGATGGCCGAGCGCACGCCCTCCCAATAGATGCGGAAAATCCCGAAGGAGAGGAGCGGCTCCCCCGCGCCGGCGGTGTAGAGCAGATTTAGGATGGCGGTGAAGATCACGATGAAAAAGACCGGCTTCATACCCCGAAAGACCGCCTTGAATCCTACTTTGGAGATGAGGATGGCGGCCACCAGCGCGGCGGCCAGCAGAGCGTAGCCCAGGGCGTTTTTCGCCAGGAAGAGGGCCACGATATACAGCACGGTCAGCAGCAGCTTGGCCCGGGGGTCCAGCCGGTGGAGAATGGTGGTACCGGGAAAATACTGACCCAGGGTGATGTCCTTGAGCGCCATTTACACCGCCCCCTTTTCGTCAGAAGAAGTCTGCTCTATTCCATTTTCAGTCCATGGGGCTGAAAATTCCATATCCGCAGACTCCTTCTTCCGCTCCCCGCAAAGTCGCGGGCTGGCTTTGCGGGGGCCCCGGCCCAGGGCCGCCAGGAGGGCCTCCTTCGCTTGAGGGATGGTGTAGACAGTGGGGTCCACATCGGCTCCCATCGCCCGCAGACGCTGGAACACTCGGGTGACCTGAGGGACCCCAAGGCCCATAGCCTCCAACTCCTCCCCGTGGGCAAAGACCTCCCGGGGCGTGCCCTGGAAGGGGATGCGGCCGTCGTTGATCACCACCAGCCGGTCCACCGTCCGGGCCATCTCCTCCATGGAGTGGGAGACGATGAGGATGGTGGCGTTTTTGGCCTTGTGATAGTCCCGGATGTTGCCCAGGATCTGCTCCACACCCACCGGGTCCAGGCCGGCGGTGGGCTCGTCCAGAATGAGGGCGGCGGGCTCCATGGCGATGACGCCCGCGATGGCTACCCGGCGCTTCTGGCCGCCGGAGAGCTCGAAGGGGGACTGGTCCAGCATGGCGTCGGACAGCCCTACAAAGGCGGCGGCCTCCCGTACCCGGTGGTCGATCTCCGTTTCATCCAGTCCCATGTTTTTGGGGCCGAACGCGATGTCCTTGTAGACGGTCTCCTCAAAGAGCTGGTATTCCGGGTACTGGAACACCAGCCCCACCCGGAACCGGGCCGCGCGGGTAGCCTCCTTGCTGGCCCAGATGTCCTGGCCCTCCACCAGCACCCGGCCGGAGGTGGGCTTTAAAAGGCCGTTGAGGTGCTGGATGAGGGTGGACTTGCCGGAGCCGGTATGGCCGATGATCCCCAGGTATTCCCCCCGGTAGGCGGTGAAGTCCACATCGATCAGCGCCCCGTGTTCAAAGGGGGTCCCGGCGGAGTAGATATGAGAGAGTTTTTCCGTTTGAATCATGGATTCCAAATGGTATCAGTCCTAACATGAAGTGGTACACGCCCCGGCTGGGGTCGCGTCCGAAGTGGGATCGGCGCGGGGGAGGAACCGCCTTACGACAGGAGCCGGAAGAGCGCCTGGGCGCACTCTTCGTCGGAGAGGGCGTCCAGAGGGACGTCCAGCCCCTCCTGCCTGAGCTCCCACAGAAGGGAGACGGTCTCGGGGACGGTGAGGCCCACCGCCCGAAGCGCCTCCACCTGCTGAAAGACCTCCCGGGGCGCACCGTCGGCGATGACTTTTCCGTGGGCCATCACCACCAGCCGCCCGGCCTGGGCGGCCTCGTCCATATGGTGGGTGATGAGGACGACGGTGACGCCGCCGGCCTCGTTGAGCTGCTTGATGGTCCCCAGCACCTCGCGGCGGCCGATGGGGTCGAGCATGGCGGTGGGCTCGTCCAGCACCACACACCGGGGCCGCATGGCCAGGATGCCGGCGATGGCTACCCGCTGCTTCTGGCCGCCGGAGAGGAGGTGGGGGGCGTGTTCCCGGTAGTCGTACATGCCCACGGCCTTCAAGGCCTCGTCCACCCGCGCCCGGATCTCGGCGGGGGGCACGCCCAGGTTTTCCGGGCCGAAGGCGCAGTCTTCCTCCACCACGTTGGCCACGATCTGGTTGTCCGGGTTTTGAAAGACCATCCCCACCGTGCGGCGGATGTCCAGGAGCTTGGACTCGTCGGCGGTGTCCATTCCGCTGACGTACACTTTGCCGCCGGAGGGGAGCAGGATGGCGTTCAGGTGCTTGGCCAGGGTAGATTTGCCTGAACCGTTGTGACCCAGGACCGCCACGAAGGAGCCCGCTTGGATCTCCAGATCCACCCCGTCCAAAACCACCTTGGGGGTGCCCTCGGCGGGGTAGGAGAAGTGGAGATTTTCCGTTTTGATGATGGCGTTAGTCATGTTCATTGCCTCTCTTGCGCAGAATAGCCGCCGCGGATCCGGCGGCGAAGAGCAGATGGGGAAGAAGGGCGGAGCACCATAGCCCGGGAACAGTGATGTCCCAGGCGTATTGGTAGTCCCCTAGGAGAAGGGCAGCGCCCGCAGCCATGAGAAACAGGAGGGATCCGATCACTTCCATTGTGTGCGTCCCCTTTCTGTCAAAGGGTCAGTCGGCCATCCACCGCCCGGTGGCGCCGCAGGGAAGGGACAGGCCGTTGGAGGATACCGCCAGCCCCAGCTCCTGGCTCTCGGTATGGCCGCCGTAGCGCCTGGTGACCAGGGTCTCCAAAATATAGGTCAGCACCGACGGGGCCAGGCCTGTGGTGTAGGAGTTGATAAGAAAGAAAAGAGGCTCGTCGGAGAGGAGCCGGGAGACCATCTCCACGAAGGGCCAGAGGTTTTCCTCCAGCTTCCAGATCTCCCCGGAGGGGCCCCGGCCGTAGGAGGGGGGGTCCATGATGATGCCGTCGTACTTTTTTCCCCGGCGGATCTCCCGCTCGGCAAACTTGCCGCAGTCGTCCACGATCCAGCGGATGGGCTTGTCCTCCACGCCGGAGGATCTGGCGTTTTCCTTGGCCCAGGCCACCATCCCCCTGGCGGCGTCCACGTGGCAGACGCTGGCCCCGGCGGCGGCGCAGGCCACGGTGGCTCCGCCGGTATAGGCAAAGAGATTGAGCACGTTTACCGGCCGCCCGGCAGAGCGGATGGCCTCCCGGCAGAAGTCCCAGTTGGCTGCCTGCTCGGGGAAGAGACCGGTGTGTTTGAAGTTCATGGGCTTGATATTGAAGGTAAGGTCTCCGTAGCCGACACACCAGCGCTGGGGGACGTCCTTCTTGGCCCAATGTCCGCCGCCGGAGGCCGAGCGGGCATACCGCGCGTCCGGCCGCTTCCAGCGGGGATCGGTCCGGGGCGTCTGCCAGATGGCTTGGGGATCGGGGCGGACCAGAATATAGTCTCCCCACCGCTCCAGCTTTTCCCCGCCGCCGCAGTCGATGAGCTCATAGTCTTTCCAGCGCTTGGAAATCCACATAGTGCACCTCTTCCAATGGAATCTGTCGAAATACGCCGCACTTCCCACATTTCAAGAGGGAAAAAGGGCGCAAAAACACAGCGAATATAATTCAAACTATTATATCACCGGCCCCCAACACAGTCAACGGAAAGAAGGGCAGATTGCAAAACGGGAAAACAGATGGTATACTAACAATAACCGAAACAGAGAGAAGTGGGTCCCGATGAGGAAGTTCAGCGATCCCGGCGAGAAATTTGAGTGGCTGACCACGGCCCCCATACCCGGCCTGGTGGGGCGTCTGGCAGTCCCCACCATCATCAGCATGCTCATCACCTCGATCTACAACATGGCCGATACCTATTTTGTCGGCGGGCTGGGCACCAGCGCCCAGGGGGCCGTGGGGGTGGTCTTTTCCCTGATGGCCATCATTCAGGCCATCGGCTTCACCTTTGGAAACGGCGCGGGCAACTATGTCTCCCGCCTGCTGGGGCAGCGGCGCGTGGAGGAGGCGGAAGAGGTGGCCGCCACCGGCTTTTTTGCCGGAGTATTTGCCGGACTGACTCTGACGGTACTGGGCCTTGTATTTCTGGATCCTCTGGTGGGAGCGCTGGGGGCCACAGACACCATCCTGCCCTACGCCAGGGACTACGCCCGGCTCATCCTTCTGGGGGCCCCATACATGGTGGGGGCGCTGGTGCTCAATAACCTTTTTCGCTTTCAGGGCAGTGCCGCCTACGCCATGCTGGGGATCACCACGGGCGGAATTCTGAATATGATTCTGGACCCCATTTTCATTTTTGAACTGGGCCTGGGGACGGGCGGAGCCGCCCTGGCGACCATCCTGAGCCAGCTGGTGAGCTTTCTCATCCTGCTGCTGAATTCCGGGCGGAGAGGGAATCTCCCCATCCGGTGGAAACGGTTCACCCTGCACGGTGGTTCCATGGGAACGATCATCCGGGGGGGCCTGCCGTCTTTCTACCGCCAGGGGCTGGCCTCGGCGGCCTCCATTTTGCTTAACTGGACCGCCAAGCCCTTTGGAGACGCCGCCATTGCCGCCATGACCATCGTCAACCGTTTTTCCATGTTCTCCGGCTCTGCGCTCATCGGCTTCGGCCAGGGGTTCCAGCCGGTGTGTGGATTCAACTACGGCGCGGGACGCTACGACCGGGTGCGAAAAGCCTTTTGGTTCTGCGTCAAGGTGGGCGCGGCGGTCCTGGCGGGGATCGCCGCTCTGGGGATCCTTTTCGCGCCTCGGATCGTGCTCCTCTTTCAGAAGAACGACCCCCAGGTGGTGGCGCTGGGGACCCTGGCCCTGCGGTGCCAGCTGGCCACCCTGCCCGCCATGGCCTATGTCATCATGAACAACATGATGCTCCAGACAGTGGGAGAGAATGGGCGGGCGTCGGTGCTGGCCATGGCGCGGCAGGGGCTGTTCTTCATTCCGGCCATCTTGATTTTGCCTCTGGCATTGAAATTCCCCGGTGTGGCGCTGGCCCAGCCGGCGGCTGACGTCTGCTCCTTCCTGCTGGCGATCCCTCTTTCCACGGGCTTTTTGGAAAAGATGCGGGGGAAGGAAGAGGCACAAAAAGCTTGAAAAAACGTACATGACGTGGTATCCTTGAAAAAGTGGCGGAAAAACCGTCTACAATAGAGTTTAAAGGAGGAACAGTCAGTGGACATCTGCGGCCGAAGTACCAAACTGGACAGCGATGTTCCCTTATGGGCTGAAACGAGCCCTCTGTGCCTCCTGAACGAAGAGGCGTGGAGGTAGTTCTGCCGCGCCCATGAAAGGAATGTCGCCGTGCCGGGGAAGCGCTGCTTTTCCGGCACGGTTTTTGTCCGTTCGTACTTCCTCGCTGTTACGACCAAAGACAGGAGGAAAGAACATGGAAGAACTGGAGCGCAAGGATCTGCTTTCCGGCTGGATGAAGCTGCTGGAGAGCAGGAACTACCGGGCCCTGAAGGCCCAACTGGCCGACGCCAACGAGGTGGATGTGGCCGAATTCATGGAGGATCTGAACGCGGAAAAGACCGTGCTGGTCTTTCGGATGCTGCCCAAAGGGGTGGCCTCCGACGTCTTTGCCAACCTGGAGCCGGAGGATCAGCAGCTCATCATCTCCTCCGCCACCGATACCGAGCTGGCCGAGATCGTGGAGGATCTGAACGTGGACGACGCGGTGGACATGCTGGAAGAGCTGCCTGCCAACGTGGTCAAACGGGTGCTCAAGACCGCCAGGCCGGACACCCGCAAGCTGATCAATCAATTTTTGAACTACCCCGAAAATTCGGTGGGCAGCATCATGACCGCCGAATTCATCGACCTGCGAAAAACCATGAAGGTCAGCGAGGCCATCGCCCGTATCCGGGCCACCGGAGAGGAGAGCGAGTCTATCTACACCTGCTATGTCATCGACGCCAGGCGTGTGCTGGAGGGGGTCGTCACCCTCCGGGAGCTGCTTCTGGCCGAGGACGACACAGTGGTGGAGAAGCTGATGGAAACCGATCTCATCGCCGCCCGCACCACCGAGGATCAGGAGGAAGCCGTCCAGCGGATGATGAAGTACGACTTCATCTCTCTGCCGGTGGTGGATCAGGAGGACCGCCTGGTGGGGATCGTCACCGTGGACGACGTGATGGACGTCATGGAGGAGGAGGCCACCGAGGACTTTGAGAAGATGGCCGCCATGGCCCCCTCGGAAAAGCCTTACCTCAAGACCAGCGTGTTTACTCTGGCGAAGAACCGTATCGTGTGGCTGCTGGTTCTGATGGTCTCCAGCATGATCACCGGCGGGATTTTGGGAAAATATGAGGCGGCCTTTGCCGCTGTACCTCTGCTGGTGACCTTTATCCCCATGCTCACCGATACCGGCGGAAACGCCGGCAGCCAGAGCTCCACCATGATCATCCGCGGCATGGCGGTGGGAGAGATCGAGCTGGGGGACTTTTTGAAGGTGCTGTGGAAGGAACTGCGGGTGAGCCTGCTGGTGGGCCTGATCCTGAGCGCGGTGAACTTTGTCCGGCTCGAGATCCAGTACCCGGGCAACACCATGGTTTCCCTCACTGTGGCGGGGGCTATGCTGGTGACGGTGGTGCTGGCCAAATCCATCGGCTCCATGCTGCCCATCCTGGCCAAGCGCTGCCATGTGGACCCCACCATTATGGCCGCGCCCCTCATTACCACCATCGTGGATGCCGTATCTCTTATCGTGTATTTCAATCTGGCGCAGCGGCTGCTTGGTCTTTGACAGAATCTGAACAGGGATCAGAGATTGCGCCGTGGAGAAAGATATGGTATAATTTTTAACGAAGTTTGAAAAAAGGGAGCGAAGGACATGGGCAAACGGCAGGCGTTGGCGGAATATCATCGAGGTTCCATCCTGGCGGCGGCGGAGCGGCTGTTTTCGGAGAAGGGGACAGAGCGCACCACCATGGACGATATTGCCCGGGAGGCCGAGTACAGCAAAGCCACTCTCTATGTCTACTTTCAGAGCAAAGAGGAAATTGTGGGGGCGATTCTGCTCAACGGTCTGGCCATGCTGAAAAAGCGGGTGCATCAGGCGATTCAGGACGGTGGGGACTGGTACGGTGCCTACGATGCCGTCTGCACGTCCATTGCCGGCTTCTATGAGGAGAATCCCACCGCTTACGAGGCGGTGATGGGCGGCGGCCACACCGGCGCGGAGGGGAGCAAGTGCGACCAGGATATCCGTCGGATGGCCAACGAATTCTGCACCGAACTGGCCAACTTTCTGGAGCAGGGCATGACGGCGGGGACCATTTGTACCACCATGAGTCCCATGGAGACCGTGATGCTTTTCTGGGCCAGCGTCTCTGGAATGATCCACATGGCTGACCGCAATGCGGACACCCTTTCGGGCCAGGTGGGGCGGAGCCGGGAGGAGTTTCTGGAGGACGGCTTCCATATGATCCTTCGGGCCATTACCCAGTGCGAATAAGAAAAAAGAGACAGAGAAAGCACACTTTGCGGCCCCGGTTTCATAAGGATGGCTTCAGAAGCGGTAACCACGTTTGTTTTGTGGTTGCCGCTTTTCGTTTCGGGAGGGCTAACGGCCAGATTGCCGCCTCATGACATGCTGCGTTGGAAATAGGGGATAGCGGAATATCCCTTGCCGTTTATATCGGGGTTTGAAACAGATGAAGTTCGATTGCCTGGAAGGGGATGGATGATGCCTTATTTATTGATGTGTACTGTGGTCATTCTTCTCTGCGTACTGATTAGTGGGTTGACACATCGGCTGGGAGTGCCGGTGCTGCTCGCATTTATTGCGTTGGGGATGCTCTTTGGGGAAAACGGCGTTTTTCGGATCCCGTTTGATAATTATACCTTAGTTGAGCAGATTTGCACGGTTGCACTGGTTTTTATTATGTTTTATGGCGGATTTGGAACAAATTGGGATCAGGCGAAGCCGGTGGCGGTCCAGGCTGCTGTTCTGGCTTCGGGCGGTGTTGTTTTGACGGCGGGACTGACGGGCGCGGTGTGTATCTTGTTTTTAAAGATGCCGGCGCTGGATGCGCTGCTTCTCGGCGCGATACTCAGTTCCACCGATGCGGCATCCGTGTTTTCAGTGCTTCGGTCCAAAAAACTGGGACTGCGGGAAAACACAGCGTCTTTGCTGGAGGTGGAGAGCGGCAGCAACGACCCCTTTGCCTATATGCTGACCATCATCCTGCTCTCTGTAATGAGCGGGCAGGCAAGCGGCGGTGAGTTGGCCTGGATGGCGGTGAAGCAACTGCTGCTGGGTATCCTGGGCGGTGTTGGGATTGCACTGCTGGTCCGGGCGTTTTTAAGGCGTTATCGATTCCCTGTGTCAGGCTTTGATATGGCTTTTTTCATTGGAATCGCACTTCTTTCCTATGCGCTTCCGGCAGACCTCGGCGGAAATGGGTATCTGAGCGCTTATATTGTAGGCATTGTGCTGGGCAACAGCCGTATCCGAAAGAAGAAGTCGCTGGTGCATTTTTTTGACGGTTTTACCAGCCTGATGCAGATGCTGATATTCTTCCTCCTGGGACTCTTGGCGACCCCTGCCCGGATCCCTGCGATCTTTCTTCCTGCTGTTGTGATTGCGCTGCTGCTTACCTTTGTGGTGCGCCCGCTGGTGGTGGCTGTCTGCCTGACACCGCTGAAATGCAGCTTTCGGCAGCAGATGCTGGTTTCCTTTGCCGGACTGCGCGGCGCGGCATCGATCGTATTTGCCATAATGGCAACCGTTCACCAAGCGCAAACTTCTGGAGATCTCTTTCATATGATCTTTTGCGTTGTCCTTTTATCCATTGCCTTTCAGGGCTCGCTTTTGGCGCCGGTTGCTCGCAGGCTTGGAATGTGCGACCAGAATATTGATGATGCAAAAAGCTTCAGCGACTATACCGATGAGGTGAAGCTTTACTTCATCAACCTGGAAATTTACGAGGGCCATCCCTGGCAGGGGAAGGCTCTGTGCGAGGTGAGCCTGCCTCCGGATATGCTGGTGGTGATGTTGCTGCGGGATGGAAAAAATGTTTTGCAGGGGGGCAGTACGGTGTTTTCTGCACATGATTCAGTCATTTTAAGTGCGCCGGCTTATCAAGATGAGGTCGGGCTCGCCCTTCATGAACAGCACATCGATGCGAACAGCCCGTGGGTTGGAAAGTCCATTGCCGCGTTTTCTCCAAGCAAGGAAGAGCTGATCGTTATGATTTTGCGCGGGGAAGAGATGGTTATCCCAAAGGGAGATACGCAGATTGAAGCGGATGACATATTGGTGATCAGCGAACAGAAGTAGTCAGCCCGTCCTTCCCTTTCCAGAGTGCCGGATACACAGTTGACAAAGGAGGAGGCAATCTAAAAGAGCCCTGCCGAGACGGCGGCGGGAGGGCTCCCTGCACGGTCCCCAAAAGAATAAAAAAAGAGGACGCCCGCAGGCGTCCTCTTTTTTTATTTGCAGAAGGGGAGAGCTTACTTCAGCTCGACCTTGCCGCCGGCCTCTTCCAGAGTCTTCTTCAGAGCCTCGGCGTCGTCCTTGGAGACGGCCTCCTTGATGGTCTTGGGAGCGCCCTCGACGACGGCCTTGGCCTCGCCCAGGCCCAGGCCGGTAATCTCGCGGACAGCCTTGATGACCTTGATCTTGGCGGCGGCGTCAAAGCCGGCCAGGACCACGTCAAACTCGGTCTTCTCCTCCACGGGAGCGGCAGTGCCGCCAGCGGCAGGAGCAGCCATAGCGGCGGCAGAAACGCCGAATTCCTCTTCCAGAGCCTTCACGAGCTCGTTGAGCTCCAGAACGGTCAGGGCCTTCACTTCTTCGATCATAGCAGTGATCTTCTCGCTAGCCATAATAATATACCTCCTAAATTTGGTTTGAACCTTTGGTGTTTGTGTTATTCAGCAGCGGCTTCGACAGGGGCGGCCTCCTCGGCGGGGGCACCGTCCTTCTCGGCGATGGCCTTGACCACGATGGCCAGGCTGGTGAGCGGGGCAAGCATCATGCCGAGCAGCTGAGACAGCAGAACTTCCTTGGAAGGCAGCTCGGCCAGAGCGGCGATATCCTCCAGGGGGAGGACCTTGCCGTCCATGAAGCCGGCCTTGATGGCGAACCGGTCGCCGTTGAGACTCTTGGAGAACTTGTGGATGACGCGCATAGGAGCAATGGGATCCTCCTTGCTGACCGCCAGAGAAGTGGTGCCGTGCAGCACGCTGTCCAGCTCGCCCAGACCGGCGCCGTCCAGCGCACGGCGGACCAGAGTGTTCTTCACAACGGAATACTCCACTCCGGCTTTGCGCAGTTCGTTACGGAGCTCCGTGTCCTCAGACACTGTGATGCCCTCGTAATTCACCAGAACGCCGCTGGCGGAGTTCTTCAGGGTGTCGACCAGCCCGGCCACGATGGCCTGCTTCTCACTCAGAACCTTTGCGTTAGGCATATTGGGAATTCACCTCCAGAGATTTTTATGGCCCGACGGCAAAACCGCGTGGGCCGCTTTGCCCTTCCGGGCAAACAAAAATGCCGCTTTCGTGTTCAAGTCACGAAAACAGCATAGGAAAGCGTACCTATTGGCTGCATTCTGGGCAGGGGACAAAAGTCGTTAGAGCCGGATGGCTCCCTGCTGTCTTTGAACACAAAAATTATTATATCGTTCCCGCCGGGCTTTGTCAAGCAAAACCCGACGGGAAACGATATCATTGGGAAAAGAATCGAAAGGCCTGAGCCTTCGATTACACGAACTTGGCGGCGTTGAGCTTCACGCCGGGGCCCATGGTGGAGGCGGCGACGCAGCTCTTGACGTAGGTGCCCTTGGCGGCGGAAGGCTTGGCCTTGATGATGGCGCCCATGAGGGCGTTCAGGTTTTCAGCCAGCTTCTCGGGGCCGAAGGAGACCTTGCCGATGGGGCAGTGGATGATGTTGGTCTTGTCCAGACGGTACTCCACCTTACCGGCCTTGACCTCGGTGACGGCCTTGGCCACATCGGGGGTGACGGTTCCGGCCTTGGGGGAGGGCATCAGGCCCTTGGGGCCCAAGACTTTACCCAGACGGCCGACCACGCCCATCATGTCGGGGCTGGCCACGACAACGTCGAAGTCAAACCAGTTTTCCTTCTGGATCTTTTCCACCAGGTCCATCTCGCCCACGTAGTCGGCGCCGGCAGCCTTGGCGGCCTCGGCCTTGTCGCCCTTGGCGAAGACCAGCACCCGCAGGGTGCGGCCGGTGCCGTGGGGGAGGACGATGGCGCCGCGGACCTGCTGGTCGGCGTGGCGGGAGTCGACGCCCAGCTTCACATGGAGCTCGACGGTCTCGTCAAACTTGGCGGGAGCGGCCTTGACCACCAGATCCATGGCTTCGTTGACGTCGTAAGCGGCTGCCTTGTCGATGAGCTTGGCGCCGTTCTGATATTTCTTTCCTCTAAACATATCTGATTCCTCCTTGCCTTACTCGCCCACGACCACGCCCATGGAACGGGCGGTGCCGGCGATCATGCTCATGGCGGCCTCGATGCTGGAAGCGTTGAGGTCAGGCATCTTGGTCTCAGCGATCTTGCGGACATCTTCCTTGCTGATGGTGGCCACCTTGGTCTTGTTGGGCACACCGGAAGCGCTCTCGAGACCGCAGGCCTTCTTGATGAGGACGGCGGCGGGAGGAGTCTTGGTAATGAAGGTGAAGGAGCGGTCGGAGTAGACGGTGATGACCACGGGGATCAGCAGGCCGCCCTCGTTCTTGGTCCGCTCGTTGAACTCCTTGGTAAAAGCGGCAATGTTGACGCCGTGCTGGCCGAGGGCCGGGCCTACGGGGGGAGCCGGAGTCGCCTTGCCGGCGGGGATCTGCAGTTTCACGTAACCGGTAATTTTCTGTGCCATTTGAAACAGCACCTCCTACATAAATGTGGTATGGACGGGACCGCAAGCCGGGTCCCTCCCACGTTGCGGGGATCGGCCGTCCGGAGACGGCCCAGTGTCAGTCGCTGATGGGTTCCACCTGATCCAGATCCAGTTCCACCGGGGTCTCCCGGCCGAACATGGAAACCACGACCCGGACCTTCCCGTGGTCCACGTCGATCTCATCCACCGTACCGATGAAGGATTCCAGCGCGCCGTCGGTGATCTTCACGCTGTCGCCCACGGCATAGTTGACCACGACCTCGTGCTTCTCCACGCCCAGCGCGGCGATCTCCGCGTCGCTGAGGGGGATGGCCTTGTTGCCGGAGCCCACGAAGCCGGTGGAGCCGCGGATATTGCGCACCAGATGCCAGGTGTCGTCGGTGAGCACCATCTTTACCAGCACATAGCCGGGAAAGACCTTGCGCTCCACCGTCTTGGGACCGTTGTCCGTGATCTCGGTAACGGTCTCGAGGGGAATGTTCACTTCTTGAATGAGGTCACGCATGCCCCGGTTTTCTACGGCCTTCTCAATACTGGCCGCCACGGTGTTCTCGTAGCCGGAGTAAGTGTGGACCACATACCATTTTGCGTCTTCCATGCCGCGCCCCTTAGAACTGCCGGAAGAAGCTGATGAGAGCGCCGAAGAGCTGAGTGGCGACCACATCGAACAGCCAGATGCACACACCCACCACCACGCAGAAGGCGAGGACGATGAGGGTGTTGTTCAAGGTCTGCTTCCAGGTGGGCCACTGAACCTTTTTCAGTTCGGACTTCGTCTCTTTCCACCACTGGCCAATCCGTGAGAAAAGGCCGGGCTTAGACTTCTTCGCGGGCTTCTTTTCGGCTTTTTCCTTTTTTGCGGGAGCCGCGGGCGTTTCGGCGGCGGAGCTTACCTCCGCCTTTTCCACGTTCTCGTTTTCAGCCATTCAGTGATACCCTTCTTTCTTGTGAGCCGTTATAGTAGGAGGGGCTCATTACTTGGTCTCGGTGTGGACCGTGTGCTTTCTGCAGAAGGGGCAGTACTTGTTCATCTCCAGACGGTCGGGATCGTTCTTCTTGTTCTTCTTGGTGTTGTAGTTGCGCTGCTTGCACTCGTTGCACCGCAGGGTGATCTTCACCCGGTTGCCAGCCTTTGCCATAACGTCGGCACCTCCTTATTTCTTGGCCGTTCCCGGCAAATAAAAAAGCCGGGTCCGGTCGTGTTGCCGGATCCAGCCAAAAAGGGCCTGAAAACCCTATGACTTGGCGGTGTGGATCCGGCATGACCTGCCTCCCTATGACCTTGGATGAGGAGAAGGGTTTCATGTCTCGTCACACCGTAAAAACGGACATGAAAAAAGAGCCCTTTTCATAGGTGATAGCATTCTATCATGGAAAGAGGGGCAAGTCAAGAGATATTTTACAACTAAAAAGCGGGTTGGAATATTGTGGGCCGTTCCGCGCTTAGACCTTTTTTGAACCCCGCTCCTTTTATAATGGTTGGGTGCGGAAGGGGGGACGGGCGTGACGGTCGTCTATGTGGATAAAGTGTTTTTGCTCAACGGCATCGTGGACTATCTCCTGCTTCTCTCCGCGGCCCGGCTGGCGGGGGAGCCGCTGCACCGGCTGCGGATGGCACTGGCTGCGGCACTGGGCGGCATATATGCCGCAGCGGTCTTTTTTCCGGAGCTTGGGTTTCTGACCTCGCCCCTTTGCAAGCTGGCCGCCGCCGCCGCGATGACGCTGGTCGCCTTTGGCGGTTCCCGGCGGCTGCTGCGGGTGAGCCTGGTGTTTTTGGGGGTGAGCGCCGCCTTTGGCGGCGGGGTGCTGGCCCTTCAGCTCTTTTTCGGCGCGTCCGCGGTGTTGGATCTGAAAACAGTCCTGCTGTCGGCGGCTGGGTGTTACGCCTTCCTGTCACTGCTGTTCCGAGGGGCGGCCAGACACACGGGACGGGAGCTGGCACCGGCCGAACTGACACTGGGTGAGCACCGATGCCGCCTTACGGCCCTGATCGACACCGGGAATACTCTTTCCGATCCCGCCACGGGGCGCCCTGTGATGGTGGCGGAGGGGGAAAAGACGGCGTCTCTCTTTCCGGCGGGCCAGGCGCCGGATCCGGCGGAGCTGTCTGACCCGGTGGGGGCCATGGAACGGCGGCGGGAGGACGGAAGGCGCTGGCGGCTCATCCCTTATCAGGCTGTGGGCGTGCCCTGCGGCCTGCTGCTGGCGGTGCGGGTGGACCGGGCCAGGGTGGCAGGAGAGGATTACGGCCCCATTCTGGTGGCGCTGGCTCCCGGACGGCTGTCGGACGGAGGGGGATACAATGCGCTGATCGGGGCCTGAAGCCGCGGTGAGAACGGACTGTCCCGGAAGGGAACAGTGAAAATGAGGAGGAGAAAACATGGGGGAGACGCTGCGGCGGGCGTGGTGGGCGTTTCGGGGCCTTTTGGCCCGATGGGGGCTGGCCCTGCCGGGAAAGATCATGTACATCGGAGGGAGCGACACGCTGCCGCCCCCCCTCAAGCGGGAGGAGGAGGCGGAACTCATCACCCGGCTGGATGGGGGAGACGAGTCCGCCAAAAGCACCCTCATCGAGCGGAATCTCCGGCTGGTGGTCTACATCGCCAAGCGCTTTGAAAACACCGGGGTGGGGATCGAAGATCTCATCTCCATCGGGACCATCGGACTCATCAAGGCCGTGAGCACCTATAAGCCGGAAAAGAACATCAAGCTGGCCACCTATGCCTCCCGGTGCATTGAAAATGAGATTTTGATGCACCTGCGAAAGACTGTCAACCAGCGGGGAGAGGTTTCCTTTGACGAGCCGCTGAATACCGACTGGGACGGGAACGAGCTGCTCCTTTCCGACATCCTGGGCACCGAGGGAGATACTGTGATGCAGCCGCTGGAGGATGACGTGGACCGGCAGCTCCTCTCCCAGGCCATGGACCGGCTGGAGGAGCGGGAGAAGTCCATCATCACCCTCCGGTTTGGGCTGGACGGAAAGCGGGAGCGGACGCAAAAAGAGGTGGCCGACATGATGGGAATTTCTCAGTCCTATATCTCAAGATTGGAAAAAAGGATCATCCAGAGGCTCAAGCGGGAGATCCTAAAAATGATGTGACCGGCGGCGGGCCGGCAGAGCGATACGCCTCTGCCGGCCCGCTATCTTTCGCCGAAAGGAAACAAATAAAAGATTTCCTTACACAAAGAGGGAAAAGTGTGCTATAATAAAATAAACGAGGTGATTTTATGTATGAAGTTGGGGATTTGGTGGTCTACGGGCGGACAGGGGTCTGCCGGGTGGAGCGGATCGACCGCCAGGGCAAGCAGGATTTTTATGCGCTCAAGCCTCTCTATCAGAACTGCGACATCTATACTCCGGTGAATGGAAAGGTGTTTATTCGCCCTGTGATCTCCAAGGAGGAGGCGCACCGGCTCATTGATCTCATTCCCACGGTGGAGGTGGAAGTCTGTGAGAGCAAGGCCCTTCGGGAACTGGCGGAGCACTATCAAAGCGCCATCGACAGCCACGACTGTCAGGATCTGATCGAGATGACCATGTCGCTGTATGCTAAGAAAAAGGCGGTGGAAGGCCGGAAACGAAAATTCGGCGCGGTGGACGAGCGCTTCATGAAAGAGGGCGAGGAGTTGCTGTTCGGCGAACTGGCAGCCGCACTGGAGATCCCGGTGGAGGAAGTGCAGCAGTATATCGCGGAGCGGCTGCACCAATAAAAGAGCAAAGGATCCAAACAGAGCGCCGGGGGAAAGCCCAGGCGCTCTGTTTTATATCGTATGATACGGGGAACATCAGGCCAGGAGGTCCTGTGTGACCACGATGTCCTCCCGGGGTACGGCGGTCCATGTAAAGCGCCCTGCCAGTTCGGCGGCACTCACCGGGGCGGCGGTCTCCTGCTGGCCGGACAACTTTGCCAGCAGGCCCAGGAGGGCTTCCGGCGTATACCGGCGGCGGAGAACGCCCATATCCAGGTCGGCGTCCCGCTTGGCCAGCCGGCGCCCGTCGGGCGCCAGCAGAAGGGGTACGTGGTAGAATTCCGGAGGCGTCAGTCCCAGTGCCTCATAGAGCCAGAGCTGCCGGGGGGTGGAGGAGAGCAGATCCCGTCCCCGGACGACTTGGGTGATCCCCATGGCCCCGTCGTCCACCACGACAGCCAGCTGATAGGCCCAGGCTCCATCCCAGCGCCGGATGGGGAAATCACCGCAGTCCCGGGCCAAGTCCTGGGTATAGGCGCCCTGACAGCCATCGAAAAAAGAGATGCTCCGGCTGGGGACCCGTACCCGCCAGCCAGGCGGGCGGCGGGCAGCGTGTTCGGCTACCTCCTGATCGGTCAGTGCGGCGCAGGGACAAGCGGAGGAGATCTCGTGGCCGTGGGGGGCCTCGTTCAGCCGCTGGAGCCGGGTGCAGAAGCAGGGATAGACCAGCCCTTTGGCCCGGAGCGTCTCAAAGGCGGCGGCGTACCGGGCCCCCCGGTTGCTCTGCCAGTAGGAGGGCACACCGCCCCCTCGTCCCAAGTAAGACCCAGCCACTCCAGATCCTCCATGAGCTGCCAGGCATGGGCAGGCTGACAGCGCACCGGGTCCAGATCCTCCACCCGGAGCACCAGAGTGCCCCCGACGGCTCGGACGGAAAGCCAGGCCAGAAGGGCGGAGAAAAGATTGCCCAGGTGCATCCGCCCGCTGGGACTGGGGGCAAAACGGCCCCTTGTAAAATCCATATCGCAATGACTGCCCCTTTCGACAAAATTCGGCATCCTTTTCAAAAAGAATTCCATATACTGGGAATGATGCGGGGTGAGAGAATTGGAAAATGGCGTTCCGGAAGAGAAGTGGCCTATGGACCTGGGAGAACTGCTCAACCTGTCAAAAGAATACCTCTTTTCCTGGGAACCGGGAAATGTCTGGATGACCGGCCCCAAAGGAACTGTGCAGGCCGGGGAGCTCGGTCCGTTCCAGGAGGCGCTGGAGCGCATTCTCTCCACTGGGGGCAGGGATCCGGTGCCCATGGAGCTGAAGTGTCCGCTCTGTGGGGGCAGTCATTTCCGCGGCTCGGCCCGCTGTCTGAGTCCCAGGCGCTGGGTGGGAGTTTTACGGGACGTGACGGCGGAGTGCGACGAGCGGGAACGGCTGATCCGGCAGGCGCATCAGGACTGGCTGACGGGGATCTGGAACCGGAGGGGGCTGGCGCTTCAGGTGGAGGAATTTTTGCGGCAGCAGGAAAGGCCCTGTGCGCTTTTGATGATCGATCTGGACAACTTCAAGGGAGTAAACGACCGCTGCGGCCACCCGGCCGGAGACCGGCTCCTCGTGCGGACGGCAGAGCTTCTGGAAGAGCTCTTCCCGCGTCCGGCCCAGGCAGGGCGGGCGGGGGGCGATGAGTTTCTGCTGTTCCTTCCGTGTGCGGACAGGGCGGCGGCCTGCGGGGCGGGAGAGCGTTTCTGCAAAGCATTTCGGGAGCAGGCTGCGGAACTCTCATGCAGTGTGGGTATTGCCCTCTCGCCCGGTGACGGGACCGATTTTGAGACGCTGTTTTGCGCTGCCGATCAGGCGATGTATCGGGCCAAGGCCCAGGGGAAAGATACCTGGAGCCGGTGAGGCGGCCCATTTTGAGCAGTGCACACAAAAAACGGATCTTCCGCCGAGGGCGGGAGATCCGTTTTTCTGCGCCTCAGTCGAAGAGCATGGTGGAGAAGTAATCCTCCGGGGTCTCGGCCCGGCGGATGAGCTTGGTGGAGCCGTCCTCCCGGAGCAGTACCTCTGCGGAGCGGAGTTTTCCATTATAATTGTACCCCATGGAGAAGCCGTGGGCCCCGGTGTCGTGGAGCACCAGCAGATCTCCCCGTTCGATCTCGGGGAGCATCCGGTCCACGGCAAATTTGTCGTTGTTTTCGCACAGGGAGCCCACCACGTCGTACTTGTGGTCGCAGGGGGCGTTTTCCTTGCCCATGACGGTGATGTGGTGGTAGGCCCCGTACATGGCCGGACGCATCAGATTGGCCGCGCAGGCGTCCACGCCCACATATTCCTTGTAGGTGTGCTTGAAGTGGAGTACCCTGGTCACAAGGCAGCCGTTGGGACCCAGCATATACCGCCCCAGCTCGGTGTAGATGGCCACATCTCCCATTCCCGCGGGGACCAGGATCTCCTCAAACTGCCTGCGCACTCCCTCGCCGATGGCGGCGATGTCGTTGGCAGGCTGGTCGGGGCGGTAGGGGATCCCTACGCCGCCGGAGAGGTTGATAAAGCACACGTCGCAGCCGGTCTCACGCTCCAGATCCGCCGCCAGGCGGAAGAGAATGCCGGCCAGGGCCGGGTAGTAGTCATTGGAAATGGTGTTTGAGGCCAGAAAGGCGTGGATGCCGAAACGCTTGGCTCCCAGCGCCTTCAGCTTGCGAAAGCCCTCAAAGAGCTGCTCCCGGGTGAAGCCGTATTTGGAGTCCCCCGGGGTGTCCATCACCTGGAAGCCCTCCTCGCTCTCACCCAGCTGGAACACGCCGCCGGGGTTGAAGCGGCAGGAGATGGTCTCGGGGATACGGCCCAGAGTCTCCTGCAGGAAGTCGATGTGGGTGAAGTCGTCCAGGTTGATGATGGCCCCCAGCTGGTCGGCCAGCACGTATTCCTCCGCCGGAGTCTCGTTGGAGGAGAACATGATCTCCTCGCCGGAGAAGCCGCATTTATCAGAGAGCATCAGCTCGGTGAGGGAGGAGCAGTCTGCTCCGCAGCCCTCCTGACGCAGAATCTTCAAAATGGCGGGAGTGGGGGTGGCCTTGACGGCAAAATATTCCCGGAAGCCGGGGTTCCAGGAAAAGGCGTCCCGGAGCTGCCGGGCGGTCCGGCGGATGCCCGCTTCGTCATAGAGATGGAAGGGGGTAGGATAGGTCTGGGTCATCTCCTGAAGCTGGGGGAGGGTCACAAAGGTTTTTTTCATGGGAACACCTGATTTCTCTTTGGATGATCAAGAAAGGATTTGTCAAATTATAGCCTATTTCAAGGGAGATTGTCAACCTTTTGCACCCGCTCCAGCAGCAGGCGGGGGATGAGCCGCAGAAACAGCACGGAGGAAAGGCAGGCGGCGATTCCATCGCAGAGCGGCTCGGCCCAGAAGGCCGCCGCCGCGGTGAAAAGGGCCGGAAGGACCAGTGTGGCGGCCAGGAAGAGGCTTTTCCGGAACATGGAGCAGAAAAGAGCCAGACGGACTTGGCCCAGTGCGGTGGACTGATCCACAATGACATACTGTACGGCCAGGGGAATGACGGCGGCAGTGTAGATCTTGATATAGGAGACGCTCCGGTCTGTAAGGGAGGCATTTTGGGTGAACAGCCGGACGAAGGCGGGGGAGAAAAGGTGAGTGACGGCCAGCATCACCGCCGCAAAGACCACACACACAGTGAGAATGGACTGCAGGGCCTTTTTGACCCGGAGGGCGTTCCCGGCACCGTAATTGAAGCTCACCACGCTCTGACAGCCCAGGGTGATGCCGCCCATGGGCATGGTAATGAGGAGCATATAGCTCTGCACGATGGCGGTGCAGGTGAGGAGGGTGTCTCCCTCGCCGGGGCCGCCGAAGCGCTGGAGGACCGTATTGAGGATGATGAGCAGAACGCTGTCTGAGGCAATGGTGAGGAAGGGGGCGGAGCCGAAGGCGAGCACCTTCCGGCAGATCTCCCAGTCCAACCGCCCCCAGCGCAGCGGCACCGGCATGGACCGCCGCCGCAGGCAGGCCAGGGCAAAGAAGCAGGAGGCCGCCTGGGAGAGCAGGGTGGCCCAGGCCGCTCCAGCCACCCCCAGATTCAGAGTGAAGATGAACAGGGGGTCCAATCCGATGTTGAGCAGCGCGCCCAGCACCACTGTCCCCATGCCCAGCCCCGACCGGCCCTGGCAGATGAGGAAGCTGTTGAGCCCGGTGGCCATGAGGGCGAAAGCGGTGCCCGCGATATAGATGGTGAGGTAGGTCAGGGCGTAGGGGAAGGTATCCGTGCTGGCGCCGAACCACCAGAGAAGCTGGCGCCGCAGGAGAAAGAAGAGGACACTGAGCCCCAGCGCCAGGATCAGAAGCAGGCGCAGGCAGTTGGAGAGGATGCCGGAGGCCCCCTCCGGATCACCCTCGCCCATCTTCATGGACATGAGCGGAGCGCCCCCTTGGCAGACCAGAAAGGCAAAGGAAGACAGGAGGGTGACGATGGGGCCGCACACGCCCACGCCCGCCAGCGCCAGGTCCCCGATCCCCGCGATATGGCCGATGAACATCCGGTCCACGATGCTGTACAGAACGTTGATAAACTGGGCCAGCATGGTGGGGATGGCAAGCCGCAGGATGAGCGCGGGCACCGGGTCCCGGCCCAGGTCGTTTCTTCGCCGCATGGGGTATCCTCTCCCTTGAAGTCAATGATGCGCACACAGTGCCATATTATACCCGATTTTGGGGAAACGGTAAAGATGGGAAATCCCGCGGCGTTTTTCTCCGCAAAAGGCAGGTTTCATGCGGAATTGAATTAGCACTCTTTTAAATCGAGTGCTAACGTTTACAATTTGGACATAAGTTGCGCTATATTTGTTCACAGCCCTTGATTATACTAAGAATCAGAAAACAGGAAAAGAGGCGGCAGCCCCAAAAGCCGTTCGCCCCAGAAAGAGGATGTGCCCATGAAAGACCGAAATAATTAGCAATATAAAAACGTGAGTGCTAACAATTCCAACCAGAAACAAGTTTGCAAAGGAGAGATTCTTTATGTTTGGTATGCTTCCTTTTGAGCGCAGCGACAACAATCTGTTTGACAGCTTCGACAACTTTGCCCGGGACTTTTTCCGGAAGAGCAACACCGATCTGCCCGCCTTCCGCACCGACATCCGGGACGACGGCGACCACTTCACCCTGGAGGCCGACCTGCCCGGCTTCAACAAGGAGGACATCTCCCTGGATCTGAAGGACAGCATCCTCACCATCAGCGCCATCCATCAGGAGAGCGACGAGCAGAAGGACGACAAGGGCAACTACATCCGCCGGGAGCGCCGGTACGGCTCCTTCCAGCGCAGCTTCGACGTCACCGGCATCGACCAGTCCGGCATTTCCGCCGCCTATCAGAACGGCGTGCTGACCCTGAGCCTGCCCAAGGAGAGGCCCGTGGAGCCGGAGAGCTACAAGATCGCCATCCAGTAAGGGAACGGCGGGAGCCGGTCAGCCCAGGCTGACCGGCTCCTCCTGCTTTCCAGCCCAGTGGGGGCAGGTCTCGTTGGGCTCCCGGTTTTTTACGCCGGGAACGCCGCAGTGTCTGTACCAGAGGGGGAGGAATTTTCCCTCCCGCAGCATCACATAATGCTGGTGGTACTGGAGGCAGGTTCCGCAGAGTTCCTGTTCCACCACATATTTTTTGGACGTATGCATTGAATCACCCTGCGCCAGGATAACACGATCACCCGCGAAGTGTTGATTCTACCATCGATTGATTGTAAAATACCGGATAGATATCATTCGATTTGCGCTTTTTTGCAAATCAAAACAATAAACGCATTGAGAGGATGTGAACATCCATGAACACCCAAAACTTCACTCAGAAAACGCTGGAGGCCGTCCAGGCCGCCCAGAGCCTCGCCACCCGGCATGGCAACCAGCAGATCGAGCAGAGCCATCTCCTGCTGGCACTCCTCACCGCGGAAAACGGGCTGGTGCCCCAGCTGCTGGCCAACATGGGCCTCACCGTGCCCAGCTTCACCGCCGCCGTGCAGGCCGAGGTGGAAAAGCTCCCCAAGGTCTCCGGCCCGGGCCGGGAGATGGGGAAGATCTACGTCTCCCAGGGGGTGGACAGGGCCCTGAACGCCGCCGAGGAGACCGCCCGGCAGATGAAGGACGAGTACGTCTCGGTGGAGCACCTGCTCCTGGCCCTGGTCCAGACCGCCGACCGGGATCTGGCGGAGCTTTACAAAACCTATCAGATCACCCGGGAGGGCATTTTGCAGGCCCTCGCCGCCGTCCGGGGCAACCAGCGGGTGACCTCCGACAATCCGGAGGAGACCTACGACGCCTTGAAAAAGTACGGCACCGATCTGGTGGCCCAGGCCCGGCAGAACAAGCTCGACCCGGTGATCGGGCGGGACGAGGAGATCCGCAACGTGGTGCGCATCCTCTCCCGGAAGAGCAAGAACAACCCCGTGCTCATCGGTGAGCCGGGCGTGGGCAAGACCGCCATCGCCGAGGGGCTGGCCCAGCGCATCGTCAAGGGGGACGTTCCCGGCTCTTTAAAGGACAAGACCATCTTCAACCTGGATATGGGCGCCCTCATCGCCGGCGCCAAGTACCGGGGCGAGTTTGAAGAGCGGCTGAAGGCCGTACTCAACGAGGTCAAGAAGTCCGAGGGTCGGATCATCCTCTTTATCGATGAGCTCCACACCATCGTAGGCGCGGGCAAGACCGAGGGGAGCATGGACGCGGGCAACCTGCTCAAGCCCATGCTGGCCCGGGGCGAGCTCCACTGCATCGGCGCCACCACCCTCAACGAGTACCGCCAGTATATCGAAAAAGACGCCGCGCTGGAGCGCCGCTTTCAGCCCGTGCTGGTGCGGGAGCCCTCTGTGGAGGACACTGTGGCCATCCTCCGGGGCCTCAAGGAGCGCTATCAGGTGTTCCACGGGGTGAAGATCACCGACGGGGCCATCATCGCCGCGGCCACCCTCTCCAACCGCTATATCACCGACCGCTTCCTCCCCGACAAGGCCATCGACCTGGTGGATGAGGCCTGCGCCACCGTGCGCACCGAGATCGACTCCATGCCCACCGAGCTGGACGTGCTCCAGGGCAAGATGACCCAGCTGGAGATCGAGGAGGCCGCCTTGGTCAAGGAGACCGACAAGCTCTCTCAGGAGCATCTGGCCGACATCCGCAAGGAGCTGAGCGACCTCCGGGAGGACTTCAACGCCAAAAAGGCCCAGTGGGAGAACGAGAAAAACGCCATTGGCAAGGTCCAGAAGCTCCGTCAGGCGCTGGAGGCCGCCAGCGGCGAGCTGGAGAAGGCCCAGCGGGAGTACGACCTCAACAAGGCCGCTGAGCTCCAATACGGGAAGATTCCCGAGCTCCAGAAGCAGCTGGAGATCGAAGAGGGGATCGCCCAGCAGGGCCGGGAGGGCAGTCTCCTCCGGGACAAGGTCACCGAGGAAGAGGTGGCTAAGATCGTGGAGCGCTGGACCGGCATTCCCGTGGCCCGGCTCATGGAGGGAGAGCGGGAGAAGCTCCTCCACCTGGAGGATATCCTCCACCAGCGGGTGGTGGGTCAGGACGAGGCCGTGCGGCTGGTGAGCGAGTCCATCCTGAGAAGCCGCGCCGGCATCGCCGATCCGGGCCGTCCCATCGGCTCCTTCCTCTTCCTCGGTCCCACCGGCGTGGGCAAGACCGAGCTCGCCAAGACCCTGGCCGCTACCCTCTTCGACTCGGAGAAGAATCTCGTGCGCATCGACATGTCGGAGTACATGGAGAAATACTCCGTCTCCCGGCTCATCGGTGCGCCTCCCGGATACGTGGGCTATGAGGAGGGCGGCCAGCTCACCGAGGCGGTCCGCCGCCAGCCCTACTCGGTCATCCTCTTCGACGAGGTGGAGAAGGCTCATCCCGATGTGTTCAACGTCCTCCTCCAGGTGCTGGACGACGGGCGCATCACCGACGGCCAGGGCCGGACGGTGGACTTCAAGAACACCGTCATCATCCTCACCTCCAACCTGGGCAGCCAGTATCTGCTGGAAGGGATCGGCCCCGACGGCGACATCACCCCGGAGGCCCGGGAACAGGTGGAGACCCTGTTGAAGCGCTCCTTCCGCCCGGAATTCCTGAACCGGCTGGACGAGATCGTGTTCTACAAGCCCCTGACCCGGGACAACGTGGGCCACATCGTGGATCTAATGGTGGACGGCCTCAATGCCCGCCTGGCGGCCAAGGAGCTGACATGCGTCCTCACCCCGGCGGCCAAGGAGTTTGTCATCGACAACGCCTATGATCCCCTGTATGGCGCCCGGCCTCTGCGCCGGTACCTCCAGCACACAGTGGAGACCCTCATCAGCAAGGCCATCATCGCGGGAAATGTATCCTCCGGCCAGACCCTGACTCTGGATGTGCAGGGTGGAGAGCTGACCCTCTCCGGCAAAGAGGTGCTTCGCGGCGACGTGGTGAACTGAGTTTAGAAACAAAAGCTGAGGCACGGCCCCGGCGGAATTCTCCGCCGGGGCCGTGCTTTTTTGGACGGGCGAGAGGTGAAAAAAGGGAGTTCCAAATTCCTAGTAAATATGTTAGAATTCAAATGGTAAAAAGACGGTTTCCTTTGCTCCAGGGAAAACCGGGAAGGGAGAACCATAATAGATGAATGATTTTTGGAAAGTGGCCGTGGGCCTCGCCATCCCCTTGCTGGGGACGACGCTGGGCTCTGCCATGGTATTTTTCCTCCGGGGCGAGATGCGCCCGGGGCTTCAAAAGGCCATGCTGGGGTTTGCCTCCGGCGTGATGATCGCGGCCTCGGTCTGGTCCCTGCTGATCCCGGCCATCGAGATGGCGGAGGCGGCGGGCGGCGTGGCCTGGGTGCCGGCGGTGACGGGCTTCCTCCTGGGGATCGGGTTCCTGCTGCTGCTGGACACCCTGATCCCCCACCTGCACATGGATTCCGCCCAGCCCGAGGGCAGGCCCTGCGGGTTGGGGAAGTCTCTGATGCTGGTGCTGGCGGTGACCCTCCACAACATCCCTGAGGGGATGGCGGTGGGCGTGGTGCTGGCGGGGATGCTCTCCGGCGGCTCGGTCATCACCACGGCGGGGGCCCTCGCCTTAGCCGTGGGCATCGCCATTCAGAACTTCCCCGAGGGGGCCATCATCTCCATGCCGCTGGTGAGCTCGGGCCTGAGCAAGGGCAGGGCATTCCGCTACGGCTTCCTCTCCGGTGTGGTGGAGCCTGTGGGCGCGGCGATCACGATCCTGCTCACTTCACTGGTGACCCCCGTGCTGCCGTACATCCTGTCCTTTGCCGCCGGAGCCATGATCTATGTGGTGGTGGAGGAGCTGATCCCCGAGGCTCAGGCAGGGGAGCACTCCAACATCGGCACCGTGGGTGCGGCGCTGGGCTTCGCCCTCATGATGGTGCTGGACGTGGCACTGGGCTGATGCCCACAGGGTAAAACACCGCACGATTCTTGGCGTGAGCCCTGAATCGTGCGGTGTTGTTTTAAAAGGCGGAGACCGGAGTGCCGCCCGAGAGCTCCATGGCGATGAGCTTGCTCCGCTGAAGCCCCTCCCGCACCACGGAGTCGTAGACCTCTTTCATATGCCAGTAATCCGATGTGGCGCTGAGGATGGCCACCAGGTGCCGGTCCGGGGTGAGGATGGGGAAAGACAGACAGGTGGTGTCGTCCAGATACTCCCGTTCATCCTGGGCATAGCCCCGGCGGCAGACCTCGGCCACGTCCAGAGCCAGGGCCTCGCGGTCGGTGATGGTATAAAGCGTATAGCGCTCCATGCGGCACTGCTCCATCCGCCTGCGGGATTCCTCGGGGGGCAGGTAGGCCAGCAGCACCTTGCCGGTACTGGTGGCGTGGACGGCCAGCTCGCCTCCCTGAGGGGCCACATTGGAGACATGGAAGGTGGGCTCTGAGGAGGCTACCGTCACCACATGTCCCGCCTCCGTGCAGATAGACAGCCGCACCGCCACCCGGTATCGGAGGGCCATCTCGGTGATGTGCCGGTTGCCCCGCTGAACAATGGGCAGGCGGGAGGGATACATGGAACTCATCTCATAAAGCTTGCTGGAGATGGACAGTTTTCCGTCCGCTCCGCGGAGGACATAGTTTCCCGCTACCAGGGTGTTGATCAGCGCGTAGAGGGTCGTGCGCTGAATGCCTGTGATCTCGCCGATCTCGATGACGCTGAGAGGGCGGGTGGCCCGGGCCAGGATCTCCAGGATCGCCAGTGCCCGCTCTACCGACTGAATGGTGAGTGGCCCGTTCTTTTCCTCTTTCAATCTCAACCCCCCTCTCGAAGCAGTGAATTCTCTCCCTATTATAGCCATTGAACAGGAAGGAAGCAAGCAAAATGTTGAAATCGTGGAAAGAATGTTGACATGGTAAACGCTTTTTGAGAAAGGAGAAAAGAAAATGCCCTTCCGGTTCTGATAGTGTTCATAGGTACATTTTGTGACCTATCCATTATTAGACGCATAGGCGGGCGGCGGAAGCCGTCCGCCTATGTGCTTTTTTCATTAGGCCAACATTTTTACAAGTTCATCAATGTCTCGAGGGGGAGCAACCAGATGCACTGGCTGCTCTTCTTTTTCCATGTTGCTGTCCACCATGCCGATGTCACGGTACACGATGCGGATGTCCTGTGCCGCAGAGTGGGAATACTTCTTGGCTCGTTCTCCGATCTCGATGCGTTCAATGAACAGGCGCAGGAGCTCGGGAGTCAGTTTGTCGATAGTTTTGAAGCGCTTTGCTTTCTCGATGAAGGCTTCCACATTTGCCGCCGATGCCTTCAGTTTATTCAGGCGTTCCTGCTTTGCAGGGATGGCCTCCTCCAGTGTTTTCTGTTCGGCATTATAGTCAGCGGACAGCCTGCGGAACTGCTCATTGGTGATACGGCCCAGAACATTGTCCTCATAGATCCGTTTGAACAGAGCAGTCAGCTCATCGTTTCTTCGCTGCATGGTATCCAATTCTTTTTGAAGGGCATTGATCTCCTGCCGGAGCTCGGCGCTGTTCTTCGCGTTAATGTAGGCCGCAAATTGGTGTTCCTTCATTCTGGCAAAATGCGTTATTCTGCGAAGGTCATCCAGAACGACCTGTTCCAAGTCAGTCTCCCGGATCTGATGAGGCGTGCAGAAGTTTTTACCTTTCTTGCCATAGGTGTAGCACTTCAGGTGGAACTGAGAACGCTTGATGGACTCCGTCCGGTACAGCACCATGGGCTTGCCGCAGTCAGCACAGAAGACAAGACCAGCGAACATATTGGGTTCGTCCATATGCTTGGGCGGTCTGCGCTTGTGGGCGTGTACATCCCGCACGATATCCCAGAGTTCCTGCGTGATGAGCGGCTCATGGGTGTTCTTGACGATGACCTGCTCATTTTCAGGAATGTCCACTCTAGTCTTGTTCTTGTAGGAGATGGTGGAACTCTTTTGCAGATGGGTATGACTGAGGTAGGTCTGGTTTGCAAGGATATGTCCTACCGAAGTGCTGCTCCAACCATAAGGCCGCTGCATATCCATTCCCGCCTGTCCCTTACCATACTTCCGGTAGTAGTAATGGGCGGGTGTCAGTACCTGTTCGTTCGACAGAATGCGGGCGATCTGACTGGGCCCTTTGCCACCGGCACACAGTTCGAAGATATACTTCACGATGGGAGCGGTTTCTTCATCGGGAACGATCTCCTTGCTGTCGGCGGTACGCTTTTTGTAGCCATATGGCGCCTTGCCGCCGTATCGTTCACCACGTTCGGCCTGCATCCGCTTGATGGCGCGCACCTTCTTGCTGGTGTCCTTGGCGTGAAGCTCGTTTGCCCAGTTGCGGATGGGATTGAAATCGGTGCTGCTTGCCACCAGAGAGTCAACCGCATCGTTGACCGCAATGAAGCGAACACCTTTCTGCGGGAAGTAGATCTCCGTGTAATATCCCACCTGCAGGTACTCACGACCCAGGCGGCTGAGATCCTTGACGATGAGGGTCTCCACCTCGCCGTTCTCGATCATGTCAATGACCTTCTTCCAGGAAGGGCGGTCGAAGTTCGTACCGGAGTAACCATCGTCTGCGAGGAACAAGGCATTCTCGAATCCATTATCCCGAGCGTACTTTTCCAACAGGCTGCGCTGATTCAGTATGCTGTTCGAGTCGCCCATACGGGCATCTTCCTGACTGAGTCTGCCGTAGAGAATTGTGTATTTATCGATTTGGCTTGCCATTATTTTTTACCTCCTTAAATGGGGCAAGCCGGTACGGTAACACGAAGTATACCGCACCGGCTCGCACAAGTCTATTGAATTATTCAGGCGCTGTGAGATTCTTTGGTCAGCTCGCTGTCGATGTAGGACAGGAACTTCTGAGTAGCTGTGGAGGATGCATTGGCCGGGAATACAGAGGTGACGCGGAATCTTCTGTCCCCCACATCCATGAATCGTTTTCCGCTCATGCCTTCCTCGCATAACTCATACACCGTATCCCGGTACACCGGGTGTACGCCATCATTGACTTTCTTGAGCACAGCCATCTCAGGCTGGTAGGCACCGATCATTCCAGTTTCCATATACAGTTCAAATTCACTTTTCATAAAAGTCCTTTCTCCCGGCGCATCGACCGGGCAATAAAAATAGCAGACCGTCACATGGTCTGCTGCCAGGTGTGGATCTGCTCCTCCTCATGGTCATCTGCTTTGTGACCATGAGCGATTTTCTTTTCCATTTCTTTGCGCAAAGTTTTGCTGTCAGCATGGTGGCGCACGGTGGTGCTATCCATCACTGGGCCAGCGTACTGATCACGTTCCAGAGAGCGTCCCAGCTGTACCACATCGTCCATAAGACAAACAGCACCACAGGGATCAGCAGTAGAGCCGGAGACAGGCGTGGAAACTCCAGACTGGGCAGGCTGATGCTGGGCAGAAAAAAACGCTTCTCTTTCTGCTTCCCAGCCTGTTCTGCCATCTGTTCCAGATGCTTCACCGCTTTCAGCAGTTCGTCCACCTGCGTCTGTGTGGGAAGCTGTGCCAGCAGTTCGCTGACCTTCTTCAGATACACGCTCTGTCTCTCCGTATGGCGAGTCAGTG
This sequence comes from Candidatus Pseudoscillospira sp. SGI.172, assembly GCF_050313575.1. NCBI lineage: Bacteria > Bacillati > Bacillota > Clostridia > Candidatus Pseudoscillospira > Candidatus Pseudoscillospira sp. SGI.172. The sequence continues at coordinate 34,816 of NZ_JBNPLQ010000014.1, forward strand.
TGCAGATGGCCTCCATCATCTCCGCCCACTCCTCTTTCGTGGGATGTACTTCGGGAGGAGGTGTCTGCTCCTGCACTGTCGGCTGCGGTGTGGGCGTAGGCCGGTTCCGCTCCATGAGCTCGTCCATTGATAATTTCTTCTCTGATCCTGAATTCATGTTCCATGTTCTCCTTCAAGTATTTGTCACCGAACAGCAGGCGGTCACGACACTGCCAGCCGCTGGGCGTGGTGTAGGTGATGTTCCGCCGGGAGTCCTCCCAGCGTACCTTGTAGCCCTCGCTCTCCATCAGGGTAATGAACTCCTCGCGGTTGGAGGCGTGGCGCATACAGTCGTTAATGACATTCATGAGCTGCAGCTTCTTGCTCTGACCACGGGCCGCCGTGTGATACTCCCCAATGGTCATGGTCTTGGTTTTCTGTTTGTGCTCCCTGGGTTGGAACACAGGGAGAGAAAATCCTGCGCAGACCTGGTCGTTACACTGCCGCAGTTCCTGTAACTGTTCTTTGGCGATGTGCAGTTTCTTTCCGGTATCGAAGTTGACCGAGTTGATGAGGAAGTGGGAATGGATGTGCTCCCGGTCTGTGTGGGTGCAGACCAGAACTTCATAGCCCTCATAGTACTCGGCCAGCTTCAGCGCCGCCGCATGAGCGGTGACCGGATCGACCGCTTCACCTTTTGGGAAGCTCTGCACCATGTGGTAGAACAGCACGCCATCCGTTTTGTGGTAGAGCCGCTTGGTGGTCATGAAGTCCGCGTAGACAGATTCCGGCTGGCAGTTGATGCCTGTGACCAACCGCTGACCATCGTACTCGGTTTTCTTATCCTGCATGGTGTACCGCATCACGGCGCCCATGCATCCGGTGGTCTGGCCCCGCTTGTAGTTGGTGAAGCTGATGATCGCCATGTTCACCACCGCTTTCGTTCCAAAATCAAACGGACTGCTGCGCAGAGTTCAGAGAACGCCTGAAGCACATTTTCCAGATCGACCACAGTCACTCGTCCCATGTGCGCCAGGGTGACGAGCTGATTGAGATTTCTGCCGATGGACTTCAGCTCCTTCAGCACATCTTTCAGGCCGTCGATAACCACCACCTGCTTACCCAGACAGCAGGCTGTCACATAATCGCTCATAGACATACCGGACTGTTTCGCCAGTTCCTTGATGGCCTCCCGGTCTTGGGAAGCCATGCGGGTGCTGAATTTTATATCCTTTTTCATTTTCATTCCTCCAAATCGTAGATGAAGTGGGTCCGGGCTTCTGCCCGGAAATCGTGCTGGAGGCGGGGGCGCGGCGTTGCCGCAGACCAGACAAACGCGATGCTGGCTCTCTGCTGAAGCAGAGACCCGCCGTTCCCTCGGCCCCGTACTTCTGCATGGTCACGATCCGTCATTCGCGGCTCACCGCCCCTCGGCCATAAGGGGCTCAAAACGGCGGTTTTTTTCGCCTGCGTGCGTTCAGTCCACCTCGCCGGGAAAGCCCCGCAAACCGCCGCCTGTGGCCCAAACAGCGGCAGCATGGTCGCTTTCGCAAAAAGCGTGATTTCAGATACAGAGGGTGAAAATGCAGCGGTTCCAAGGCTTTCGGGACGAGCCTTCCGTCCTCTATCAGATACAGTTCAGAGACACAGTAGCTACACTTCGCCGTCCGGAGAAGCCCATGGTATAAGGCTTTTCTGAAAGTTGCGCTGGTTCTGCCACGCCTGCCACATATCTTTTTCATAAGGCCGTGTCCATGATCTGCTGCACTCTGGATTTGTACAGACAGGCCAGCCGTTTGCTCTTGCCGCCGATGCGAACGGACTTTGTGTTCTGACCGGATGCCGTTTCGATGAGCCCCTCTTCCGCCATCTGTTTCAGCAGACTCTTATGGGAAATGGTGAAGGACTCGCCCTGTTCTTCACACAGCTTTCTGACTGCTTTGTGGGCGATCTCACTGTGCAGATAGAAGAATCCGTCATCCTCATATCCAATACAGTTTTGCGGGACAAAGGCGTGATGCTGATTTTTGCTCAGTACGCAGACCTGCCCACTCTCCAGCAGAGCATACAGCTTGCGGATGAACTTATGAGTAGGCTTGTCCTGGGTGATGCTCTCGGCCTGACGCGCGGCCAGCTGATACAGGATCATTCGGAACCGATCTTCTGTCTCTGCCTTCTCCTCATGGGTCAGCATCTGCTTTGCTTTCAGAAAGGACAGGAACAGTTCCATGCCCAACCGGAGCCAGGAAACAGTTTCCGGCACACGGCCATGACAGAGAATGCCGGACTTCTGGAACTCAGCGCGGTACCGTTCAAACCGCTCACGCAGAGAGGAAAGAAATCTCCGCTCTGTTTCCAGGTCACGCAGGCAGCTCTCTCGCAGCCATTCCACATATCCGTACATACATCTCTGCAGCACACCCTTCGCCGCCTGCTGCTGGAACAGGGACAGACTGTACAGGTCAACATCACGCTCCCGCAGTTCCAGGGAAAAATATCTTGCGGTACCACTCTCGCCAAGGTCGGGCGGGAACTCCGCGGTGATGATGGCGTTGCCCTGGGGTGGCCGAGCTTCCATGGGAGAGGCATCCGGGCGCAGACGTCCCTTGCCGACACGGTCACCGTAGGCGCGCATGATGCTTTGAGCAATCGCCGTCAGCTTCGTTTCATCCATACGGCCTGCGGGATGGAAGTCATCCACACAGGTGAGCACATCTTTCAGTGAGAACGCGTGGTGCAGGATGCTGTTGTGGGTATCCTGAAACGACAAAGGCAGCTCTGCGCCTGTGAACCTTCCGAAGAAGGACAGGAACAAAGCTGCCAGTGTGCTTTTGCGGCTTCCGGTCTTACCGACCAGAAAGAGAACGAACTTGGGTTCACAGCCCACGCGCTTCAGAAAAGAATTCAGAGGCGAGAGGAATGTGAACGCTGTCAGCGGATAGAGGATCTCAGGTGGAGCTACCTCTGACCGGAGCAGGGCCAGTGCGGTGGCGATGTCCACATCCTCACACCGGCGCTCCATGGAGTAGCTCCCGATCTTACCGGGCAGGCAGACGGCCTGCGCATCATCTCCCGGCATCAGGAACTGCCACCGGTCATTGACTCTGCGCCAGCCGGTGACGGTATAGACGGTCTGCCGTTTTGCGTAAGGAGCTGTGGTCTGAATGGCATAGCGGATGCTGTCCCGGACGCTGACGCCCTGTTCCAGAATGCAGTCGATGCCCCAGTGCTTGTAGAGCCAGTTGAAGCTGCCCAGCTCGTCTGTTGGAATCTCGATTTCAGGAAGAGTGCGTCCGGTTTCGTGAATGCCGCCGAGCCGGATGCGGCTGGTGGTCTCCACGCCGTCATCCACAGTGATCTCACTGACCAGCCACGGCGTGAAGTTGCACAGCTTCTTGTCGTAGGGACCCTGTTTGCTGTTCTTGATCTCATACAAACAGTTTCCTATGACTTTGTAGTTGGGTGCGTACAGGGGTTCATGTAGTTGCTTCATGTTGTTCCTCCTTAAAAAATTTGCTCCCACGGAATGGTGGGAGCAGTATTCATATTGCAGGGAGGTGCCAGCCACGGGACGGCGCGTGTCTTTGCCCCTCTGCTTGTATTGTGGAGGAAAACATGATATGCTGATAAAAAGCGTGGACAGATTAATAGTCAAGTAGGACAATTTTTGCGGGGAGGGTGCTTATGGACGGTAATATTATATTCTATACTTACGGCAGCACCCTGGAACTGAACGGTCAACAGTTTGACGCGGGAAAGCTGACGGAGGATCTGCTGAATCTGTCACCCGATGATTACCGTCCCTTGCATGAACGGATGAAGCGAATCCGCACTTTTACAGCAGACTATGAGCGCAGTAAGGATACTGAGCTCTGGTGGAAGCTGAATGACGAGATGGATGCGCTCTGTCAGGATCTACGCCGATACACGGTGTTCCGATTACTGCTGGACGAGAGCGATGACGCTTTCTTTTCCGTGATTCGGGAGATGACCGGGCAATTCAGTTTATTTCCTCCGGAGAAACATGAGCCGTCGGAAGATGAACAGATAGAATGGCTCAGAGATGCCGCTGAGAAATTTTTTCAGCTCAACGAAGCAGACCATGCACTGGAAGAGGACACCCCATGGAAGCCGTTGGACCTGTTCCACCCCAGTGAGTCCGACGCAGAGCTGGGCGATGCGTTTTATTACGAGATGTTCCGCATTTTAGGTGAGACAGAGGGGACCTGGGATACATACAAAAAGCATATTGACCGCTATGAGATGTACCTCCACGACATCCGGGCGTTCAACGGTACGATCCGGAATTTCATCAAGTTCGCCATCTCCAAATTGAAAACCAACGGGCCGGAAAGCTATGCGGAAGCTCTTTACGGATTCTATAACGATGACCGCATTGCGGAGAAGCTGATCATCAATCCCATCACCAGCCGGGGAGACTGCTATACGAGACATGATCAATATATGCTTTCCTATGTGCCGCGGGAGCTGCCGGACGGCACCGCCGCCATCTGTCAGGAGCATGTGACGGACAGCTTGCAGGCGCTGATGAAAGCGGATTATATGCTGGCCCTGAACAGCGGACATAATATTCGCCGCTGCATCATCTGCGGAAAATATTTCATGCTGAAGAGCGGCGTTCATGCGTTGTACTGCGAAGGGGCCTGCCCCCACGCTCCCGGCTACACCTGCCGGCAGTTTGGTACGGTGGAAGTTCAGAAGGAACTCTCCAGAGATATCCCGAAGGTGAAAGCCAAGCTGACCGCCTTTTCCCGCATCACGAAGGATATGCAGAGAGGTGCCATCTCCCAAGAGGATGCCAGACAGGCTAAGGACTATGTGCGCGACCTGCTCTACGATGCCCTGCGTGATCCCAAGGTTTCTGTTGAAGATTTTACAGAGAAAATAACTACGGAACGCATATATAAGCGCTGCCAGATCACCAGAGTCTCCAAACCCAGGGGCCGTCCACCGAAGCCAAAGGCGGGTGAGGTTCCATGACCAACGAGGAACTGATCCGTCAGTATTGTGACGGGGATGAGGCTGCTCTGGACAAGCTGTACCGCAGGAACCTTGGTCTGATTCGGAGCATCGCCAAGGAAGCGGCCAGTGAGTTCAACTGCCTGCACATGGACAGCGACCTTCCAGAGGAGTTCTCTGCTTACACGAAGACGATCCTGGATGATCTTTGCGGCGAGGGTGCGCTGGAATTTCTGACCCGCATCCAGAGCAGAGAGTACGATGAGAGCCGGGCCATGCTGACCACTTATCTGTATCCGTACCTGAAAGGGCGCATGACGCGCTGGTTAGAGCAGAATATTGGCAATTTGGTTCTCAGCAAAGATGAGATGACCGCCGTCCGGCAGGCGCAAAAGTTGTATCATGCCGATTGGAAAGACATCAATGAAATAGCAGAAGAAATGGACATTCCTGAATTGCGGGTCAGCCGGTATGTTCGCTACAACACCCATTTTTTCGGTGTGTATGACCTTATACCGGAGGACTATGACGGCGATCCCTTTGAGCGGCTGATGCCTGGGAAACTCTCTGCTCCCGCAGAGCGGATCGTATACCGGAAGGTCTGCGTCGAGCTGCTCCGGGAACTGTTTGACGCTCTGCCGAAGAAGGACAGGGACATCCTCGGCAAGTGCTACGGCATATTCGGATTTGAAAAGACGCCGCTGAAAGAGATTGGTATGTACCACATGATGAAGGAGTCTGCCGTGATAAAGGCAAAGGACCGTGCCATCAAAAAACTCGAGAAGGCATATCCGGGCAGCAAACTTCAGCTTTGGATGACCGTCTACCGCATAATGCGGCGACCGATCTTGCCGCCCGAAGACGATACCGAGCTGCGAAGCAGTTTCCCAAGTATGTCCATGCGCTGGCAGAGGTCTATGGCGTGCTGAGCGGAACCGCTAAAGATAAGAAACAGCCGTAAAGAATAAGTTGGGTAGCACGATAAATCTGCACCGCCTGGTATCATTTATCCCATATGCACTCCTTTTCAATTTCTTGCAATTCAAGATAGTTTCCAGTATGATAATAACGAACTTGCAATAAGCGAGGTGCCTCGCAATGACTGTCAGGCTGAATACAACCTATATCTCCGGTGCTCTGGCTGATCAACTGTCCCATATTACCGAATATCCCATCACGGCCATCGTTGCTCCCATGGGCTATGGTAAGACCCGGGCGGTGGACTGGTGGGCGGAGCGCTGCCGGAAGGAAATGCCGGACGCTGTCATTCTGCGTCAGGTCATCGTCACAGACTCCCTGACGGACCTCTGGCAAGGCTTTTGCCGTAATCTCCGCTCGTGGCCGGAACTGAAAACGGAAATGAAAGAACTGGGCTTTCCAACAGCCCCTCAGTCCCGGGAAGTGATGCTGGAACTTCTGTGCGACGCCCTTGAAGCAGGCAAGCAGGAGGTTTTTTACATACTGGACGATCTGCATTTTCTGCCGAATCCGGACTTTACGGCGCTGCTGCTGTTTCTCGGACAGCGCTTACCGGATGGCATCCATCTGGTGCTGTTGAGCCGGAACATGATTTTTGATCAAGCGGACCGGCTGCGCCTGGGGGCGCGGCTGTGGGAAATGAATACGGATGATCTGCGGCTGAGTGAAACCGGAATTCGTGCCTACGCCCGCGGCAGCGGCCTGCATCTGGGACAGGACGCGGCAGCGCACCTGGCGAAAACCACCGAGGGGTGGTTTTCCATGGTGTATCTGAATCTGAAAACCTATCAGCAGCAGGGACGCTGGCCGGAAGACTCTGCCGGCATCTATCCACTCATCGACGAAACGCTGTTGCGCCCCCTGCCGCAGCGTCAGCAGGTGTTTTTGATACGGCTGGGCGTGCCGGACGATTTCACTGTGGAGGCGGCGGCATATCTCTGGCCGGACGGAGATGCGGCTGCGCTTCTTCACAGCCTGACGGCGCAAAACGCCTTCATCACCTGTACCGACGGTGTGTATCGCTATCACAATATGCTGCGCTCCTGCGCCCGGAAGAAGTACGCACTGCTGCCGGAGGCGGAGCAAAACGCCACGCTTGCCCGCCTGGGAGCGTGGTATGAGCGGACGGGAGAGTGCTGTCTTGCCGCAGAGTGTTATGAAAAGGCCGGTAGGTGGGATGATCTCCTGCGGACAGTGGGACAGGACCGGGGCCTGAGTCTCGGCCCCGAGCGGCTGCCGCTGATGCGCCGCTGGATGGCCAATTGCCCGGAGGAATGTCAGCTGCGCCATCCGCGGGCGCTTCTGGTATTCATGCTGCTGCTCTTTTACGGCCGGGACATCCCGGAAATGCGGCGGTATCACGCACTGTTTCAGCGCAGCATGGCCCTTTGCACCGACCTTTCCCGGCGGGAGCGGGATCAGCTGGAGGGAGAGGCCCTGCTGCGCCTGTCTTTCCTGTGCTTCAACGACATTTCCGCCATGAGCGCCTATCACCGGCAGATCCGCGCCCTGATCCCTGCGGACCGCAACCCATGGACGCAGGGCTCACCTTCCGTTTTGATGCTCTATCACAGCAAGAGCGGCGGCCTTGACCGGGAGAATGCCGAGATGCGGGAATGCATGCCTATTTACAGCCGCGTTGCCAGCGGACATGGCAGCGGCGCGGCGACCATCATGCAGGCCGAAACGGAATTTATGCGGGGGAACCTGACCGACGCCGACATTCTCTGCCGCCAGGCGGAGGAGCAGGCGCTGGAGGTAGGGGAATACAGCATTTATACCGCTGCCGCCTTTCTCTCCGCCAGGCTGGCGCTGTATGAGCAGCCGCTCCGGAGCGGCTTTCCCCTCCTGGACCGTGCGGCGGACACCCTGCGCCGTGCCCATCAGTACCGTTTGCTGACCACCGTGGAGCTGGGCCGGGGATGGCTGAGCGCCCTGCTGGGGCAGCCAGAGCAGCTTCCCGCGTGGCTGACGGCGGAAGGCGCCAGCATGGCACAGGTGTTCCCGCTGATCGAGCCGGTCTTCCAGGTGATCGTGGGCCGCGCGCTGCTGGCGCAGGGCCAGTGGGCACAGGCAGCGGCCCGGATGCCCCGGCTACTCCGGGCCTGCACCGCTGCCCGGTTTGCCCTGTGCGGCGTCTATGCCCACCTGCAAAACGCCGTGGCGCTGATGCATCTCGGAAAGGAAACGGCCGCACGGCAAGCGCTTTGTGAGGCGTGGTCCCTGGCGCAGCCGGACGGCATCCTGCTGCCCTTCGCCGAGAGCGACCCCTGTCTGGACCGGCTTCTGGACGAGCTGGCAGAGGGGGAAGTCCAGGAGCATCTGCATACCCTCGCTGCCAGGTTCCGCGCCGGACGGGAGGCCACCCAGCAGGAGGATAACCTTTTGGCACGGTACGGTCTGACGGAGCGGGAACTGGAGATCGCCGGTCTGGCGGCTCAGCGCAAGAGCAGCAGGGAGATCGCCGAGATTCTGAACATTTCTGTAAAGTCTGTAAACAACCGCCTGAACGCCGTCTATGAGAAGATGGGGCTGGGCGGCGAAGGGCGGAACAAGCGTCAGGCACTCGCCAAGCTCATAAAAAACTCATAATGGAATCCGGTAAATTGGGGTAATCATTACCCTGCCCAATTTCAAAACGCCACTGTATACTTTGACTATACAGTGGCGTTTTTTTGCGGAAAGGAGGGCGAAGACCGATGACTGGGCCTCCCATCAAGTCAGTGGCGGCACAAAGGGATTATATTCTTCGGGTGGAATGGCGCAGCGGCAGTACCACGCTGCTGAATATGCGTCCCAAACTGCAAAGCCCGCGCTTCGGCGCGTTACGCGATGAAGCAGTCTGGAAGTCGGTGACTACGGATGGGCGGACCATCCGCTGGATCGATGCTATGGGCTTTCCCTACGAGATGGCGGAGTACGAGGTCAATCAATTCGCCAGCGGGCTGTGAACCCCGCAGAAGGATCCAACTACCAAGGAGGGAACAAAATGGAACATAAATGGATGAGAAAATTCACAGCGTTGATCCTGACGCTGGCACTCTCTATTCAGTTTGTATCGCCGGCACTTGCCGCCGTTGTTCAGGACCAAAACGGTAATTTTGCCATCCTGGATTCAGACGGCAATGTGATCGAAAGCAAATCCCAGAAAGAGTGGGAAGAAGAGTATCCTTACGGCATTTTTGCCTTTAAGGAAACGCAGGTCAATTTGAAAGAAGGTGCCGACAACGGCGAGGAAAAAGGTACTCTGACCCTGTACCGCCTGGGCGGCACGGAGGGCCGCGCGGAAGCGCTGGTCGTCCTGGTCCCCGCTGCGGCACAGATCGAGGAAGACCGGATGTCCTACGCCAACGCGGCCGGCACACAGGACTATAAGGTGACTGTGGAAGACCCGTGGCCCATTGCCCAGTATCAGCCGTTGGGCGGTGCGGGGGAAATCATCCGTCCCGGCGGGGTCATTACCACAGTGACCAAGACGACAGAACTTCCTGAGGAAGACCCCGTCGTCAAGGATGAGACTCCCGTTGAGGATGTAACTCCCGCCGGGGATGATACGTCCACTGAGGATCAGACTCCCGCCGGGGATGATACGTCCGCTGGGGATGATACGTCCGCTGGGGATCAGACTCCTGCTGAGGATGAAGAGTCCACTGAGGACGTGGAGCAGTTGGCAGCGTCTTTGCTGCTGAACGATTCTCTGACTACCCAGACGCTGGTAGCCCCGGTAGAGGACGCCGACAGCTATCAGTGGCAGATGCAGATCAAGCTCTATAACTCCTATGTGCAGAGATGGTCTGACATCAAGGATGCAACGGACGCGGAGATGGTCATGTCTCCGGAGCTGCTGAAGGCTGTTATGGGCGAGGGCTACACCTATGACTTCCGCTGCTTCTATGAGGTCGATGGGGTCAAGTACTGCTCCGAGAGCTGGCGGGGTGAGGCTTACGAGCCCGAAGTGGATGACATCCCGCCCGTCATGCCCGAGGACTTTGTGGATGACCACACCCGCACCGACTCCCTCATCGAGTTCGACGGCGATGAATATGACAGCTATCCCTTCCAGGTGGTCTTTGCCGACGGCGAGTGGGAAAAGGAGATCACCTTTGAGGCTCTGGATGACGGCCTGCACGAGTGCGGCGAAGTGGTCAACGCCGTTGTCATGGAATCCCGGGGAGCGGAGGTCTATTCCAACGCCTGTACGGCCTCCATCGCCATTGAGGACGATGAGCCGGAGATCCCCAGCGCCATGGGGTTTGCTGAGACGGAGATCTGGGCGGACAAGTCCGCCGGAATCGTCCGCATCCCTCTGGTCCGGGAAAGTGATGGCCTGCAGTATGTGACCGGCGTGGACTACGAAACGGAAAACGGCACCGCTGTGGCCGGGACCGACTATGCTGCCGCCAATGGGACAGCGCTCTTTCCGTCCGGCCTGGATTATACCTATATTGAAATTGATCTGGTGAATGACGGCATCACGCTGACACAGGAGGATAGCGAGCTGTCCTTCACCGTGAAGCTGACCGCCGCCAAGGGCGGCGGCGGGAGCACGCTGCTGGAAGGCCAGGATATTGTTACCATTCATCTTTACAATTCCGCCGAGGGCACCGGCGAGACAAATCTTGCTACCGCGCTGTACTCCCCGGACGAAGAAGATCTGACCGGCGCTGTGGAGGATACCTCTGCCATTGTTCCGGCGGGCGGCAGTGTTGCGGCCGCTGCCGTGACGCCCGGTGAAAATGCGCAGGGCGAATATATCGCGGACGGCGCGGCGGACAGCGGGATCTCCACCTATTCCTACACCTATCCCGGCGCGCTGACCTTCAGCAACGGCCACGGCGGCAGCTTCTGGACCAACAACGCGGCGCTGGCCAGTGAAGATGTCAGCGGGCGGAGCGGGGCAAAGATTCCCGGGGAGTCGGACGATCTGGAGGGCTTCGTAGCCAACGCCGCATCTCTCTGGAGCACCGGCAGCCGTGTCGGCTCCACCGGCTGGCAGTACGCCACGGACAGGGGCGGCGATATGAAGATGACCGTTCAGGACATGTATGACCGGTACAGCTCCGTGACCGTCAACACCTACACCCGCTCGGAGCGGAGTGCCAAGGGCTGGTACGGTGCCAACGACTGGTCCAACGCGCTGTTCTCCACCAGCGGGGAAAACGGCTTTATCGAGATCCATTCCGACCCCGGCGCGAACACCTGGGAGTTCCATGCCAATACCCTTTCCTCCAGCAGCGCCGACCAGTTGTGGTTCCGGCAGCATTACACCGGCAGTTCGCCCAAGGGCGACGCTACTTGCCGGATCCAGTTGCTGAACGGCTACATGACCCGCCGCACCATCAAAGCGCCCATCGTGCGCATCCACACGGCGGACGACGACTACCTACAGGCCAACGCTGCCAGTCTCCACGAGGCCATCAAGCCGGAGATCTCCCTGATCGCCGGCAAGGGCGGCACCACGGCGGACGGCTCCAGGCTCTACAACAACTCCCAGGTGAAGGTCACCCGGGGAGACAACGCCAGCGCCTACACCTTTGCCACCCAGGCCAACGGCGAACTCAGCAGCAAATCCCTGTTCTTTGGCCCGGAGGACGCGGCCAGCAGCTATCCCAAGGCAACCGCAAATGTTCCCACCAGCGGAAGCGGCACACTGACCTTGATGATGCCCGGCTCCAGCGCAGCCAGCAAGCAAGGCTACATCAACGTGGTCATGGATCGTGAGCAGACACTCTCTCTGGAAATCGCACCCTCCGTACCCCGGCTCAGCGAGGAGGACAGCACCGCCATCGATCCCGAACAGATCGAAGGCACCTGGAACAACCTGTGGGAGAAGTCTGCGCGCAACGGCGGCGTGACTTATACCTACCGCGAGGTCAACTGGGACTTCTCAGACGGGAAAGACGGCTTCAGCGACGAGGTGACCGGCACACTGACGAAGGATGTTTTTAGTGGAAACAGCAGCCTTTATCAGACCGGCACGAAGCTGAAAAATGTCCGCTCCATCAATTTCCATCTGGACGCGGACGACGTGATCCTGGTCAACGGCATCGCCTACGCGGGCAATGAGGACATCCCCATCCCTGCTAACCAGTATCTCAACAACAATATCACCTTCTATTACTACGACGCGGATTACGTCACCAGCGAGAACACCATGCTGGCCACCATTTCCCGCATTGAGCGCTACATCGACCTGAACGATGACGGCGTGGTAAACGGCACCATTGATCCAGTTAGCGGCGAGTTCGTCCCAGCGGACAATGAGTACGCCTGGTCCGAAAGCACCAACACCGGCACCTATTACATGCTGCCCTCTCTGACGGACAGCGCCTACTCCATCTCCCAGCTGGCCCCCCGGCTGGGTGCGGACGGCCAGTATCACCAGATTGTGCTGAAGGTCTATTACTCCATGCTGCCCCGGAGCCTTGTAGTCCCCGCCGGTGCCAGCAGCAGTGATACTGCCGAGGTCATTCCCGCTGTGGTCACGGCGGTCACCTCCGCCTCTGTACGAAATTCCATGAGCGATGAGCAGCTGGGTTACCGCTATATTGACCATGGCGATACCGGAAGCGGCAAGCCCATGTACGAGGCAGCGGCCTCCGCCATTTCCACCGTGGACATCCCGCTGGGCGGAGACTTCAGCCCTGCCAAAATCTCCGGGGATACCATCACATGGGATCCCGACTGGCGGGGTAATCCTTATCCCGGCACGGAGTTCACGGATCCCCAGCCCATCTATCTGGACGGCACTGTGCTGGGCGACCGCTATGCCGTGGGCGAAGTGGATGCCAGCGGCGTACTGACCGCCGAGGGCAAAACCAAGGTGGCGGGCTACCTCAGTTCTATGCAGGAAAACGACACCTTTACGCTCTGCGTGCGGGAGACACCCAAGTCCTCCGGCGGCACCACCTATGGCCTGCGGTCGGAGCCTGTGCAGTATCTTGCCGGTGTGGAATCCTCCCGCCTGGCCAGTACCGCCACCTATCCCTCCTCCATTAGCGCCCGGAATCTGACCGACCCCGATTCGGGCAAGGAAGCGGGCTTTGACTCCTCCAACGCGGGCAGCCCCATGAGTGAGTACGACATGACCGGCGACATCAACCTGCCGGAGCTGGAACTGGGCATTACGGACTTCGTTTCCGTCTCCACCAACGGTCAGGAACTGGCCATTTCCGTGGGAGCCAACATCTTTGGCGTAGGCATGGAGAGTGACTTTGAAAACCAGCAGAATAAGTCCTTCGGAGACGCGGAGACCAACGCCCTCAGCGACGCCAACGGCGACGCCATCGAAAATATCAAGCAGGCCTATCACTCTCTGTTCGGCCAGCGTGACGCGACTACCGGCCGGTCTGAGGGCTATCGGAACGCCATGGAGGACTATGCCGACAAGCTGGACAAGGCGATGGGCAGCAAGGGCAACGGCAGCATCTCTTCCAAGGGCGTTGAGGCGGGCCTGGCGGTGAACATCACGCTGCTGCTGAAATGGGACCCCATCGAAAACCGCTTTTTCTTCAACCAGTTGATGGTAGTCTTTGCGGCGGAGCTGGAATTTTCCTACACCGTTTATCTGACGCCCTGCCCCATTTTCTATTGCAGTGTCACCATCGGCTTCGCCCTCGAAGTGGCCGCCGGTCTGGAGGCCAGCCGGGTCAAGGTCATGGCCGCCGCCTCAAACCTGACTGATTCTGATGTCAGCGGAGACGGATGGACGTATTACACAGGGCAGGAGCACATGGGCTACGACGAACTGGATGAGCCGGAGGAAGGCGACTTCCTGGCGGGCAGCCCGGGGTCCAGTTTTACCTATTCCACGAAAGAAAAGGCCATCGACATCTATTTCAGCGGCACCCTCTATGTAGAAGTGGTTGGCGACCAGCCCGAGGGATTCAGTCCCGGCACCATCCGCTCCGCCGGTGACGAGGCCGTCACCATCAAATTGGCGAAGAAGGTGGATGGCAAGGACAACAGCAAAGAATACAAGCTGAAATTCACTGTCGTGAACGATGACAAGACCCGGAACTATGATGGCGAGAGCGGTTACACGCAGCTGCATCCCGGCTGTGCCATCGTGGACCGGATCGTGGCCATCGACCGTCAGACCAGCGACGTCTATTTCTCCGGCATCAGCATTTCCCCCGAAGCCTCTTTGGAGGTGGCGGTGGGCATGGGCATCGAGATCGTCAAGGTGGAACTGTTCATCAACGTCAGCGTCGGCTGCTCCTTCGCCGTTCTTGCCCACGACTCGGCGGACTATGATGGTGAGGGCGCGGAAAACCACAATTTCGTATTCAACGAGTTTTCCATGGCGGCCGGCGTAGGCTTCCGGGTGGCGGCCCTGCTGTTCAGTTTTGAATTCAACGCCATCCAGTTCACCATCACCTATGACCGTGAGACGAAGTACGACGAGGATACCAACAAGAAGACTGGCTGGAACTTCGCGTGGTACGCCGCCAACCAGCAGGTCCAAAGCTACGGCCTCCGGGGCGATGACAACATTCTGAAGGTCAATATCATCCTGCCCGGTGAACTGCCCCGGGACGAGGCGATCTTCACCCCGGAGGAGAATATGGACTCCGGCATCTCCACCTTTGCCTTCACCCCCAGCGACAACACCGTTCCCTTCCAGTATTCCGGTTACGGCAGCACCGGCGACGCCTTTACCCTGGGCAGCGGCCTGGCCTCTGGCAGCACCTATGAGCTGGTGACGGCGGGCGGCGCCAACTACATCGTTTATACGATCACCGACCCCGACGAGGACAGCATCAACCAGAGCCGGGTGGTTCTCTCCAAGGTGCAGGAGACCGCGATCCCGGATGAGGAGGGCCAGCCCACTTCTGATACCGCCTACGGTCTGGTCCATCCCATTGACAGTGATGCAGAAACCCCGTATCTGAAGCTGGACAACGACAATTTCGGCGACCTGGACTTTGACGCCTGGGTGGATGATAACGACGCCATCCATGTTGCCTGGGTCGGCTACACCGATGAGGCAATGGACGCCTACGAGGAGGCGCTGGGCAATGGCGACGCCATCGACGCCATGGAGGCCGCAGGCAGAAACACCGAGGTCAAGACCGTTACGGTGGATGTCAGCGAGAACGGCAGCGGCAAGGGCAGTGTGCAGGTCGTTTCCGATAACGCCGCGGGCCACGGCATGTACTATATGCCCTCCGGCGCGGGCGATATGGTGTTCTACGCCGAAGCCTGCTATTACACCGATGAGGAACTGAATGACCTGTTGGATGCCTATAAGGCTTACTGCGGCACGACCGATTATCAGAAAGACAGTGGCAGCGGCCTTTACTACGGCGAGGACGATCCCACCGCCGACTACCAAATGACCATGAAGCGGATGCGCGCGCAGGTCTACGGCAAGAGCTTCTATCCCACCTTCGCGGTCCTGAATGATTCCAATGGGAACTACGAAGTTTCCAAGGTGGCGGCGCAGGATTGGATCGATCATGGCGTGCAGATCGAGAACGCCAGTCTGGCCCGGGTGGGCAGCGACTACTATGCCGCATACACCACCGCGCAGTCAAAGCTAATTGACGGCAAGGATGAACAGACCATCAAAAAGCTCTGCCTCCAGAAACTGACCATCGGTACGGAGGGAGAGAACGACGGCAAGGCCGTCCCCGGCAGCGCCATCGCCCTGCGGAAGCTGGTGGACAATGCCAAGGACAACAGTGGCGACGGCGTTTACGCCAGCGGCAGCTGTTCGGAAGCCTACCGGGACCCCTACTTCTCCAACATCCGGTTCCTGAACGGCAAGCTGGGCGGCTTGAGCGGTGAAGACGAGAACTTTGACGAACAAATCGCGATGCAGGCTTACAGCCTCCGTGCGGCTGCGGAGACCTTCCTCATCTTTGAGATGAACGGCAATACCTATGTGGTTCCCCAGGAGAGTTTGGCAGGTATCACTGGCGAGGGTAAATCCGGAAGCATTATCCCGTTCTTCACCCGTGAGACCGTCAATCAGTTGGGCGGTTCCGATGCGTCCACCGTGAAGGGTGCGCCCACTGTCACCAATGTGACCTTCGGCACGGACGGCAGCGGCAACATCACGGCCGTCTATACCAGGGGCGAAAACGGTGCTCCTGGCAACGCAGTCTATCTGACCAAGTATGACCCGCAGAGCCAGACCTGGGGCCTTGGCACCCGGCTTGCCATGCGGGATATGGATACCATTGAGGAGGCCGAGGCCAACAGCTGGAGCGCCAGTGAGACAGCCGCCGCCTGGTATGACACCAATGATGACGGCAAGGCGGACACCAAGGATGCCCCCTCCAGCTTTACCTTCAACCGCCTGCGCGTCGGCCTTGCGGGAGAGGATAAGCTGCTGATCGTCGCGGAAGGCACGCTGATGGCTTTGGAGGCCGTCCAGCAGATGCGGGCTGCTTATGACAGCAGCGGCGGCCTGACCGGTCTGACACCCGTGACCGATGAGGAGGGAGAATCTGTTTACTCCTTCCAGCCCAGGCAAACGAACGGTGCCTATGACACCACCAACGGCGTGTATGCCCTGAGTTTCGGTATGGGCAGTCAGGGTATCGGTTCCGCAGCCCTGTATTTGAGCAACTATGACCTGACGCCCGGCTCCACCACGAACGCCAGCGTCTCCTTTGTCAACAGCGGCGATGTGGCCATCCGGGCCGGCAAGAGCCAGCCCGCCTCCATCACTTTGTACGCGGGCGAGGAAAAGCTTGCTGAATGGCAGATCACGGAAAACGTCCGGGCAGGCCAGGAGGTCTATACCGCGTCCACATTCGTAACCCTGCCTGCCGGGCTGAAGGCCGGTGACAAGCTCTATTTCACCGTCAATGAAGATACATCCTACACCGGCAGCGACGCCTTCAGCCAGAGCACGAAAACGGCTGACGGCGCAGCGGATACTGCCGCCTGTATCACCGTGGCGGACCGTGTGGAGCTGGGCTACGAGGATTTCGGCATCACCATGGTAGGGGCGGATGAGAATACCGTGACGCTGGCCGCCGACATCCATGTGGGCAACCGCGGCAGTGCCACTTCGGATATGACCTATCTGCGCTTCCAGTATGAGAAGGTCAATTCCCAGGGGGAGACGGAGCTGTATCCCGTAGACCTGACCGGTCATAAGCTCAGTGTCAGCGATGAATCTCCCATCAGCCGGTTCTCCCGTGATGAGCGGACGCTGAAAAACGGCTATCTGCTGCTGCGTACCATGCAGGACGGCGTGGAGATGACCGACGCCACCAAGGCGGGCCAGATCCGGTCCATGTACGGCCGTACCGTCACCGGCACCTTTGCAGTTCCCAAGGACTGGTATGACACCAACTATGGCACCGGCAGTCTGAATCTACGGGTGACCATTGAGAGCTATAACGCCAGCGACGATGAAAACATTGAATACAACGCCGCCAACAACGTGAAGCTCCACAGCGTGGAGCCGGAGACCCTCTTTACCACGGTCAACAGCGTCAATATGCAGGTCGGTTCCACCCTGCGGCTGCCGCTGACCATGCAGACCAGCACGAAAACAGCACCCACGGTCACCGTCGCCGAGCTCACAGACGATGGCAGCCGGAACCTCAGCGTTCTCTACTACGATGTGAACCAGGGAGCCGTGGTGGTCATGCCCGCCCAGGCTGGTGAGGGCAAGATCCGCGTGGCCGATACGGCGACCAACTCCTTCCACGACATCTGCTACAAGGTGGAGGGCGAGGGTGTGGCCCTGAACATCTACGATGACAACGGCATCTTCACCTGGTACAACGCCTCCGGCAACGCCGGGGATGTCGGTCATAACGCATGGGACTTCGTGAAAGCCCTTGTGTGGTCCGAAGACTTGCAGACTCCTCCTCTGAGAAGCGACCTGGCAGTGGCCTATGAAGGCGATTCCTTCTCCTTCCAGACTCTGGCGGATTCCATCAACCTGTATTTTATGGGAACGAATACCAGGACGCCCGTGGAGATTGAGGTGAGCAGCAATCTTTCCGGTTTCGGTACAAAAACCTATTCCTCCGCAAACGGCGAGGCACCTGTGACCATCAGCTTCGGCAACAGCGAATCCATTGCGCACACCGTCACCATCACAGCAAAGAGCGGCGAGGTTCGATTTGACCGGTTGGAGGAGACCTTCTCCGAGTCCCTGAATATCCAGACTGATCCCACCGCACCCGGTGTCTACTGGAGCCGTACTCTGCCTAAGGCGGCGTCCGTTAAGCAGGGGGAGGCCGTAAGTCTGACTGCGTACTTTGCCGATCTGGGCGGACTGGTGTCTGTCACGATGAATGGCGCGGACGTTTCCAGGCAGCTGGAAAAGGATGGCGACGAGCTGTGGTCCCTGCCTATGACGATCACGGAGAATGGCAGCTGCCGCTTTGTCGTTACCGACACAGCGGGCAATACCACCACCCGCGATCTGTCTGTGGACTGGTTCAGCGCCACAGAGCCTGGGAACCCGGACCCCGGAGCGCCAGAGATCACCGCCCAGCTGACCAAAGAAGACGGAACGCCCATTCCGGCTACCGTTCCCGGCGATATGCAGGTCATGCTGAAGGTGACAGACGGCAGCGGAAATGCTGTGGAAGCCACCATCAGTCAGTATCAGTATAACGATCCCGAATCCCCCACCAGCCAGTACTTTGCGCCTTGCGAGGATATGGAACCCAACGAAGATACCCTATATCCCGTCCTTCGCGGCATCTATCGCGCCGCGGTCAGGGACGAAAGCACCGGCGTGACCAGCTACCGCTTTGTGAACCTGGGCGAACGGGATTCCAATGCGCCCGTGGCCTCTCTCAGCAAAAACGCTGACGGTACCGCGCTGATCTATGCAGCTGAAAAATTTGCAAGTAACAGCGACGAGATGACCGAGATCACCAGCATCAAGCTCAATGACCTGGAACTGCTCAAGACCGATGAGCGCGGTTACCGCTTCTCCGGCAGCTATGTCCTGACCCACGGCGGCAGTTATGTTCTGACCGCAACGGATAAGGCCGGAAACAAGGGCATCAGCGGAGAAGTGGCGGTCGATCCCTTCCCCATTGTCCTGCCGGAGAGCGCCATCTCCATCACCAAGGTGACAGAAACCAGCTCCACGGATGAGAAGGGGCAGACGGTCTATACCTCTAACAGCGATGGCAAGGTCACGATCGACCTGAACCGGATCACTGGCGGCGTCTATGACAGCGAAGCGTCTAAGAATGCTGGAAAGGCAGCCGGCAGCTACGAGTTTGCCCTGCTGCCTGTGACCGGAAACGATACTCCGGCTCCGGACGAGAACACTGCATGGACAGCGGACGATCAGCTTTCCGGGCTGGATGAAGGCGTCTATGTTCTGTATGTCCGCGATGCGAATGAAACCTCCGTAGTCACTGGTCCCATTACCATTACCGTGGAGTTCCTGCGGGTCATCATCCATGACGTGGCGACCACTTATGCACCCAACGGCTCCATTACCGTTACCGCCACCGGCGGAACCGGCGCTCTGGAGTACGCGATCTACAGCCTGGATCTGGAGGCTTCCGGCAAGCTGACCATCAACGACCGGGGTACTCCGAACGATGACAGTGATGACACCGTGGATACCGTTCAGTCGGATGGCACTATCGTTTCCAGAGCCTTGTGGCAGGAGACCAACACCCTTACGGAGCTTCCCTCCGGTAAGTATATCGTTCAGGTGCGGGATTCCAACGACCATACCAACTGCGCGGAACGGGAGGTTCGTATCAATATGAGATCCTCCGGGGGCGCCGTCAATTCGGTGACGGTACCGGAGCAGCCGGAATATGGTACGATTTCTGTCAGTCCCTCCAGCGCATCCGAAGGCAAGACCGTTACGTTCACCATCACCCCGGTTGAGGGCTATGGCGTGCAATCTGTCACAGTAACAGGCAAAAACGGCAAAAACATCTCTGTGACTGCTCTTGGCAGCGGTAAATACAGCTTCATCATGCCCGGCACCGCAGTCACCATCGAGGCCGAGCTCGTGCCTCTGCGTGATATCGTAACCTTTACCGATGTTCCCGCCAATGCCTACTATACGGACGCGATAAGTTGGGCGGTGCTCAATGGTGTCACAAAGGGCACATCCGAAACCACCTTCTCTCCCAATGCAAGCTGCACCCGTGCACAGGCCGTCACCTTCCTGTGGCGTGCTGCCGGGTCCCCATCCCCCAGGTCCAGTACCATGCCCTTCACCGACGTGGCTGCTGACGCTTACTACTGCGACGCCGTGCTGTGGGCTGTGGAACAGGACATCACCAAGGGTACCAGCGATACCGCGTTCAGTCCCAACGCAACTTGCACGCGGGCGCAGATCGTCACCTTCCTGTGGCGTTCTCAGACATCCCCTGCAGCCGGTGCGGTGAATCCTTTCACCGACGTGGCAGGCAATGCTTACTACGCAGAGGCTGTGAAGTGGGCTGTGATGGAGGGCGTTACTTCCGGTACTACCGCTACCACATTTAGTCCAAACGATCACTGTACCCGCGCGCAGATCGTTACCTTCCTGTGGCGCTGGATGAAAAAGCGCTAACGATTTCCAGTTAAACCTCAATCGATCAAAGGGGCGGCATCACGCCGCCCCTTTCTCACAAAATGGAACTGAGTACCGGACCATTACCAAACGGAACAAATGCGGAAAAGGAAATGATCTTCGTTGCGGGATATCCAGTAAGATGGAAGAATCTTTCCGCATCATTCCAAAATGGAAACAGGCTCCTGATTTGTCATAAAAATATGAAAACATCCGCAAGCTATCTCAACGGATAACGTGCGGATGTTTTCTTGTTCCCGTACCAGCGTCATGCCCATGGTCCATAAATTGTACCTATGAGAAATAACACTTTCCGGAAGGGCATTCCTTTTACAATTTTGAAACGGAAGATCGGGGGGCGTTATGCGAAGAAAGCGTGGGCGCCGATGGTGGCCACATAGGGCCGGTTCCGGGAGGCCCAGCTGTTGGGCGAGGTATAGGGGTTGATGAAGTAGAGGGCGTTTCCGGCGGTATTGGCGCCGTCCAGGCAAAGTTTGGCGGCCGCAACGCTCTCGGCGTTGGGCTCCCGGCGGATCGCCCCGTTGGAGACAGGCGTAAACTGGCCGGGCTGGAAAATGACCTCATAGACCGTGTTGGGGAAGCGGCCGCTGTTGACGCGGTTCAAAACCACATTGCCCACGGCGATCTTGCCCGCCAGAGGCTGGTTGCCGCTTTCGGCGTTGATGATGTGGGAGAGCCAGTAGACCACATCCTGCTGGTAGGCTGCATCCCCGGAGGTGATGGGGCCGCTGCCGGAGGTGATGACCACATCTCTGCCGGCGGGGTCCCAGGACACGTTGGCGCCCAAGGCGGCGGACAGTGTGCGGGTGGGGACCAGGATCAGATTTCCGGACAGCTTGACACCCTGGGGCAGATAGAGATACCGGCCGTTGGCCACCAGGTAGTCCCGCCCGGGTTGGATGGTCATGGTCAGGCCGGGGGCGGTGACAACCGCCTGGCCGTCCTGCCAAACGGCCGACGCGTCGGGGTAGAGGGCCCGAACCACGGGCCAGTAGGAGACGTAGGTCACCTGGTCGTAGACCTGAACAGGGGTCTCCACATCGATGACGGTATCGTTGACAATGAGATCGATACGGTCGCTCTCGATGGCAGCGGCAGGCGTGCCCAGCCCGAAGACCAGGCTCAGCGCCATAGCCAGCGTGAGAAGACGTTTCTTCATAAAGCAAATCCTCCTGAGACAATTTGAGTGTTTCCGTTTCTTCACTAAATTGTAACCACATTGTAACCGATGCAACGGCGAAAATCAAGAAAAATTTTTGTCGAGGGAGATAAACGCCTGTTTTTGACCTTTTCTGCCTTTAAAAATTCATCGAAAAGGTTACAAAGAAAAAACGGGGAATGCCTTGGGCCCCAAACGTCCCGGGGACTGCTAAAAAATGGAGCTCCATCAGTTTGCCCGATTTTGAAAAAAATAAAAAAAGTTGCCCCACAGTGGACTGCGGAGCAACTTTTCAGATAAAATTCGGGGGCGGTTACAGGTAAAACCAGTGGGCGCCGATGGTAGTCACGTAGGTGCGTGTCTCCATGGTCCAGTGATTGTTGGTGAGAGCCGGAGCCAGGAAATAAAGGCTTCCGCCGGCGGTGCTGACGCCGGCCAGACAGAGGCGGGCGGCCAGAACACTCTCGGCGGTGGGGGTATCGTAGATCGTCCCGTTGCGCACGGGCTCAAACTGCCCGCCCCAGCGGCTGTCGAAAATGACGTCGTAAATGCTGTTGGGGAAGAGGGGACTGTTGACCCGGTTGAGGACCACGTTGCCTACGGCAATCTTCCCCTCCAGAGGCTCTCCCCGGCTTTCGGCGGAAATGATGCGTGACAGCCAGTAGAGCGCGTCACCGCCGCTGGTGGAGAGAGAGATCCCGCCGGTGGCAGCGTTCCAGCTTACCTCTGCCCCCAGAAGAGCAGCCAGGGGCCGAATAGGGACCAGAGTGCTCCAGTTCTCCATGCGGATAGGGGTGGAGAGGGGGATCTGGACGCCGTTGTAAGTCAAAATGCGTTCTCCCGGGCAGGCAGTCAGAGTAAATCCGCCGCCTTTCACCACGGCCCGCCCGCCGTTCCAGCTGACCTGGGCGCCGGGGAGCAGGGAGCCCACCGCCGTACGCAGGGGGACGTAGGTGGTGCAGTCATAGACAGCCGTGCTGCCCAGATCCACAGCCGCGCCGTTCAGGGAG
The DNA here is from genome assembly GCF_050313575.1 of Candidatus Pseudoscillospira sp. SGI.172. NCBI lineage: Bacteria > Bacillati > Bacillota > Clostridia > Candidatus Pseudoscillospira > Candidatus Pseudoscillospira sp. SGI.172. The sequence goes on from NZ_JBNPLQ010000014.1 coordinate 57,461, forward strand.
ATGGATGCGCCTCGCGTGGTTCCTGTGAGGAGAAGTGCTCCCAGAGCCAGGGCGGCGAGTTGTCGTTTCATGTTACATCGCTCCTTGCCTTTGTTACAGATTGTAACCAAATTGTAACCGATGGAAAGAGCTGTTTCAAGGAACAATGTTTTCCAGTGATGTACCGCCGCCGGAAGGCGGCGGGGGGAGCGGCTACATGATATGCTCCTGGCAGCAGTCGTCCAGGACCCGGAAGCCCATCCGTTCCAAACTTGCCACGGGGAACAGTGCGATCCCCGCGGGGTCAAAGCGGGAACACAGGCGTTCTTCCGGCTCCAGACGCAGACAGTTGTCGGGATGCGCGGTTCGTTCTCTCTCTGTTACAAAACCGGTGGTCATGAGATCACCCCCGTAAAAAGTGTGTGCGGGGGGAGAAAAAACATCCGTGGAAGATGGAGGAAAAGAAAAAGAGCCGCTGTTGAAAACAGCGGCTCTTTTCTAGGTTGTGTTATTACACAGCGCGGGTGACCTTACCCGAACGGAGGCATCTGGTGCAGACATACACGTGCTTGGGCGTACCGTCCACGATCGCCTTGACGCGCTTCACATTGGGCTTCCAAGGGCGGTTGGAGCGGCGGTGAGAGTGGGAAACCTGATTGCCGAACACAACGCCCTTATCACAAAAATCACATTTGGCCATTCGCTTTTACCTCCTCGCTCGTCAGGATACGCTTGAAAAAGCATCGGCTATTATAATAGCAGAGAAGCAAAAAAAAAGCAAGTATTTTTTAAAAATGTCTGAAAAGGAGGAAGAGGGCGGCCAACAGAGACAGCGCCTTGTGCAAAGTCACGTTCCGAGAGGGATCGAAAACGTGGGGAATCCCTCCAGCGCAGGGGCGATGCTCTCCATGGGATAAAAGACGGCCGCCCCCTGCTCCGTCAAGTAAAATCGGTCGGGGGAGAACAGCCGGGACACCAGCTGGGGCCATCCCTCATAAAAGACAGATTCTCCCGCGGACACCCGGCCGCCGATCTGCCGGCGGACTTCTTCCAGCACCGGTCCGCGCCACCAGCGCTGGGGCGGAAGCAGTTCCCGGAGCGTAACGGGAACCCCCGAGGGCACGCGCCAGACATCACCCATACGGACGCGGCGGGGGCGGCGTTCCCCTGTGTCCTCTGAAGCCTCCAGCCAGAGACTGAACAGGCCGTCCTGAAACAGGGTGACCGTAAAATCCAGGGCGGCTTCCCAAGGGGGCGTGTCAGGCCCGGCAGCCGCCTTGGCCCGCTCCAGCAGGGGGCCTTCCCAGCGTTTGCGCCAGCGCTCGGCCAGAGCGTCGTAGTACCGGTCGATCCGCCGCAGGCCGGGACTGTCCCCGGCCAGTCGGGGCCAGCGCTGCGTGACAGTGAGCAGAACAGTCTCACCGTCCCGAAAGACTTTTCGATAGGTCCCCGGCTGGGCCAGTTGGGGCTCTACGTTTGCCTTTTTCAAAAAGACTCCCCCTTTCGCACTAAAACAGACTATGCGGAGAAAAAATTTTGGTTCGGGGGTTTACTTTCACACTTCACTTTGGTAAAATAGTAAAACCATCAATAATAGGAGGATTATGTCCATGACAAAAAGCGGGAAGCAGGGGGATACTGGTCTGCTCTATGAGGCGATTCTTTCCCTGAAAGACCTGGACGAGTGCAAGAAATTTTTCCAGGACCTGTGCACTGTGGCGGAACTGCGCGCCATGGAGCAGCGCTTTGAAGTTGCCCTTCTCCTCAGCGACGGCATGATCTACAATGATATTTTAGAGCGGACCGGGGCGTCCAGCGCCACCATCAGCCGGGTCAACCGTTCCCTCCACTATGGGGCGGACGGCTATCAGGAGGTGCTTCCCCGCATCAAGGAGAAAATGAGAGCAGATGGCAAGCTATGAATTTCTGGCGGGGAGCTACGACGATCTGACCGGCGACGTGGGCTACCCCCGTTGGGCAGACTATATCGAGCGCCATTTTGCCCGGCTGAGGAGGCCTGTCCGTTCGGTGCTGGATCTGGCCTGCGGGACCGGGAGCCTGACCCGGGAGCTGGCTGTCCGGGGCTATGAGATGACGGGGGTGGACAAGTCCCCCGAAATGCTGGCGCAGGCCGAGGAAAAATGCCGGGACCTGGAGCACAGGCCCCGGCTGTTCTGCCAGGGAATGGAGCACCTGTGCCTGCCGGAGCCGGTGGATGCCTGCGTCTGCTGTCTGGACAGCGTCAACTATGTGCTGCAGCCGAAAAAGCTGGCCCGCGCCTTCCGGCTCGTATGGGAGAATCTGGCCCCCGGGGGACTGTTTCTCTTCGATGCCGACACGCCGGAGAAACTGGCGGCCATGGACGGACAGATCTTTCTGGACGAGACCGAGGACGACTACTGCGTCTGGCGGGGGGAGTACAGCGCCCGCCGGCGGGTGTGTTCCTTCTGGATGGATATTTTCCGCCGGGACGGGGCAGTCTGGCGGCGGGGAGAGGAACTCCACGAGGAGTACGCCTACTCCATGACCGAGCTGGAGGAGTATCTCCGGGCGGCCGGATTTGCCCGCATCAAACAATACGGAGAATTGAAGTTCCGCGCCCCGGTGGAAGGGGAGCAGCGGACCTTTTTCGCCGCGCGAAAGGGAGAGACAGTCCAATGACAGATGAAATCGTCCGAGTCCTGACAAAGGACGCTCCGGTGAAGGCCATGGCCATCACCGGCCGGGACCTTACGGAGCGGGCCCGGCAGATCCACAAGACCCTGCCGGTGGCCACCGCGGCCCTGGGGCGCGCACTGATGGCCTGTTCCATGATGGGGGATCAGCTCAAGGGGGAGGGCAGTTCGGTGACGCTGCGCTTTCGGGGTGACGGCCCCCTGGGCTCCATCACCGCTGTATCCGACGTGGGGGGAGAAGTGCGAGGCTATGTCCAGGAGCCGGCAGTGATCCTGCCGGCCCGGGCCGACGGCAAGCTGAACGTGGGGGGCGCCGTGGGCAAGACGGGGACGCTCACCGTCATCAAGGATCTGGACATGAAGGAGCCCTATGTGGGCACAGTACCGCTGGTGTCCGGAGAGATCGCGGAGGATGTGACCGATTATTTCGCGGTCAGTGAACAGATCCCAACTGCCTGCGCCCTGGGGGTGCTGGTGGATGCGGACCAGTCTGTGCTTCGGGCGGGGGGCTATCTCATTCAGCTTTTGCCGGACGCGGGAGAAGACGTGATCGAGCGGGTGGAGGCGGGCGTGAAAAAACTGGGGCCTGTCACCGCTGCCCTCCTGGAGGATGGAGTTGACGCAGAGGAACTGCTGCGCCGGACACTGTCCGGCTTTGAATTGGAAGTGGTGGAGCGTCACCCGGTGTCTTACCGCTGCCCGTGCAGCCGGGAGCGGGTGTCCACCGCGCTGGTGAGCATGGGGCGGGACGAGTTGACAGCGCTCATCCGGGAGCAGGGCAGGGCAGAACTGACCTGCCAGTTTTGCGACCGGGTCTATGCGTTCGACCGGAGAGAGCTGGAGGATCTGCTGCACCGCGCCACACACTGAATCGGAAAAAATTTTGGCGAATCTTGATTTTGTGGTTGACAGACAGGCCTGGGTTTAGTATAATAACATACGCCGCTTGGGTAAAAGGCGGCGGCAAGGGAGCATAGCTCAGCTGGTAGAGCGCACGCCTTACACGCGTGATGTCACAGGTTCGAGCCCTGTTGTTCCCACCAGACCTGTTTTATAGGCGACCAAGCTGGCGCGGTAGTTCAGTTGGTTAGAACGCCGGCCTGTCACGCCGGAGGTCGTGGGTTCAAGTCCCATCCGCGTCGCCAAAATTTGCCTCTGTAGCTCAGTCGGTAGAGCAGGGGACTGAAAATCCCCGTGTCACTGGTTCGATTCCGGTCGGAGGCACCACACCTGTTCTCCCGGGACAAAACATCCCGGGAGAACACCCCGTCGGGGTACTGTTTCACTGGAGCCCTGCATAAGATGCAGGTGTAGCTCATCTGGTAGAGCGCCACCTTGCCAAGGTGGAGGTAGCGAGTTCGAGCCTCGTCACCTGCTCCATAGATCCTTTGTCCGGCGACGTAGCCAAGTGGTAAGGCAGAGGTCTGCAAAATCTCCACCCCCAGTTCGAGTCTGGGCGTCGCCTCCAAAAAAGAAGCACCTGCTTTGCAGGTGTTTCTTTTTTGGATACCTGGGAATTTTAAAATGCTCGGCGGAAATGAATTCCGCCTGCGCCGAGGTTTTGGCCGCAGGCCAAAACGCTCGTACGGCGCAAAAGCGCCGCCCCACCGTGTGGGGTCCCGATCTTGTCCGGCATCTAAAGTGTTCGGACAAGACAAAAAAAGAGAGTCATCTTTTGATGACTCTCTTTTTTTGCGCCGTGGGAATCATTCGGTGCCCAGATATTTCTCAAGACACACCAGCCGGACACCGGGAATGACGTTGAAGGTGCAGGGCAGGACGGCGGCCTTCCGATGGCCCAGACGCCGATAGAGGCTCCGGGCGGGGGTGTTGCGCTCGTTGGTGTCCATGCGGAGAAAAGGGCATCTGCTTTCCCGGGCGAACCGCTCGTAAAAATCCACAAAGCGGGCGACTTATCCCGCTCCTGCGGTCCTGGGATCCACCACCAGCGTGTGGAGGACTATCACCTGTTCAGCCGGGGCCTCGTACTGCCAGGGACACTGGGCGTATACATCCACTTGCGCCCGGTTGATCCGGGCTGCGGCCGCCACGGAACCTGATTCCTCCATGACATAGAGCTCATCCTGCTCCAGAGCCTCCCTGGCGGTGCGGGCGGTGGGGTAGACCCCGGGCTGCCAGCCGGTGAAGGCGCGTCCGGTTATCTCATTTTCCAGGATGCGGCCGTAGATCTCCGCCACCTGTGGGATGTCCTCTTCTCTTGCTTTTCGGATCATATCCTCGCCCTCTTTCAAACAAACAGTTTAAGTGACAAGTACAGCGATTGAACCAATAGAATACACCAAACAGACGAAACAAGCAAGAAAAAGGCACATCCTCTTCTGTTTTCCCCGCAGGGCGCATACCCCTTAGTGAGTCCTGAAAAGCCGGCAGCCGGACGCAGGCCGGGGTGTAAAAGGAAAAGCAATCAGGGGAGGCGTTGTCCGTGCTGGAGCGGTGGGCGGATCGGTTGTGGAATCCGTGGATGCTGGGGCTATTTCTGCTGGTGGGGCTGTGGTGCTCCGCAGAGAGCGGTTTCTTTCAAATTTTCGGGATCAAGACCTGGCTCCGCGGGTCTCTGGGCACTCTCTTTCGAAAAAAGAAAAAAGCCGCCTCCGGCGGCTTGACCCAATTTCAGGCCCTTTCCACCGCACTGGCCTCCACCATCGGCACGGGTTCCATTGCGGGCGTGGCGACGGCCATCTTTTTCGGCGGGCCGGGGGCGGTCTTTTGGATGTGGATCTCCGCCCTGCTGGGGCTGATGACCAGCTTTGCGGAAAAGACGCTGGCGGTCAAATACCGGCGAAAAGCCCCGGGGGGCGGCTGGGAGGGCGGTCCCATGGACTACATGGAGCGGGCGCTGGGCTGGAGAGGCGCCGCGAAGTGGTTTTCCTTCTGGTGTGTTCCGGCGGCGCTGGCGGGGGGCGGTATGGTCCAGTCCAATTCCATCGCTTCCGCCCTCCATGCTGCGCTGGGCTGGGAGCCGCTGGCGGTGGGGGTGGTGACGGCCCTGTGCACAGGGGCGGTCATCCTGGGGGGGATCGGCCGGGTGGGACGGGTGAGTGAGAAGCTGGTCCCCGCCATGGCGGTCCTGTTTCTCAGTACCGGGATGGCGGTGATCTGGGCCCATGCGGAGTCGGTGCTGCCGGCTCTCCGGGAGATCGTGACCTGCGCACTGACGCCCCGGGCGGCGCTGGGCGGTGCGTCGGGCTATACGGTGTCCGCCGCTCTGCGCTACGGAGTGGCCCGGGGCGTGTTCACCAATGAGGCCGGGGTGGGCTCCTCCGCCATGGCCCATGCCGCCGCGGACGCCGACTTTCCCGCCCAGGAGGGGTTCTGGGGCATATTTGAGGTGTTTTTTGCGACGATGGTGGTCTGCACAGTCACCGCGCTGACCATCCTCACCTCCGGGGTGTACGATCCCGCCGCGGCGCTGTCCGCTCTGGAGCAGGGGGCAGTGACGGGGGCGATGACCGGCGCACCGCTCTCGGCCGCCGCCTTTTCCACTGTGTTTGGTCAGGCGGGAGGACTCATTGTGGCGGTGTGCCTGCTGCTGTTTGCCTTTACCTCTCTGCTGGGATGGAGCTATTACGGAGAGCGGGGGCTGGCCCATCTCACCGGGGACAACCGCCTGCGCAGGCCCTTCCGGCTGGTGTTCCTGTTGGCGGTGGCAGCGGGCAGCGTGGGAGAGGTGGGCGCGGTTTGGGCTCTCTCCGATCTATGTGACGGCCTGATGGCCCTGCCCAACCTGCTGGCAGTGGCCATCCTCGCGCCCCAAGCCCGGCGGGAGATGACCCCTTCCGGCTTGAAAAGGCGGAAGGCTCGATAGGGAAGTGCTTTTCCGTTATAAAGCTGAATCCTCCGGAGTGAAGCCGGGGAGAGGAAAAAAGGAGAGAAGCTCCTCGGGCCGATGGACGAGGACAGCGGCCCCGTGGGTGCGGAGAAAGGCTGCGTCCCGGAATCCCCAAGTCACGGAGAGGCAGGGGAGCCCCGCGTTGCGGGCAGTTTGGAGATCCACGTCGGAGTCCCCGATGTAGACTGCCCCGGCGGGACTTGTGCCCAGTGCCCGGAACGCTTGAACCACCATGGCCGGATCAGGTTTTTTGGACGCCTGGTCCGACGCCCCGACGGCGGCCTGAATGAGGCCGGGGAAGCAGCCGGCACACAGCTCCTTCACGGCGGAGTCAAACTTGTTGGAGACCACGGCCAGAGTGACGCCCCGCTGACGCAGTGCCCGGAGCAGAGGAAGAATGCCGGGGTACGGGGCGGTCTTGTCAGCCATGTGGGCAGCGTAATGCTCTTTAAAGACGCTCAGACAGCGGGAAATTTCCGCTTCCTGCACCCTGTGGGGCGCTGCCCGGCGGATGAGCAGTTCCACCCCATTGCCCACAAAGCTCCGGATCTCGTCCTGGCTTCGGGTGGGCCAGCCCATTTGAAGCAGAGCAAAATTGGCGGCATCCGCCAGATCCTCCAGCGTGTTGAGGAGCGTGCCGTCCAGATCGAAAACCGCGGTGTGATAACCTTGCATGAAAGAACCTCCCGGCGGGATGTGTCCCGCCGGGAGATATTATATCATGGAAGCAGGCATTTTACGAGGAGAAAGGCGATGACGCCGCAGCCGGGGAAGGTGAGCAGCCAGGCCAGACCCAGAGAGCCGGCCACTTTGCCGTCCGGTGAGGACCCGGCGCCCAGGATGGCGGCGGTCTTGGCGTGGGTTGTGGAGACGGGAAGGCCCCAGAGCGTACACACGGCCAGCGCGGCGGCACAGCCCAGATCGGCGGCAAACCCGGTGCGGGGGGTGAGCAGGACCATTTTTCGTCCCACGGTGTCAATGATCCTTCGACCGCCCAAAAGGGTCCCCAAGGCCATGAGAGAGGCGCATCCCCAAGCGGCCCAGGCGGGAGTGGAGAAGCCGGAGCCGTCCAGTGCCAGGGCGAGGGCCAGGACGCCCAGAAACTTCTGCCCGTCCTGTGCCCCGTGGAGAAAGGATGTGAGGGCGGCTCCCGCCACCTGCCCCTGCCGGTAGGACCGCTCGCCTCCGGATGGAAGGAGTCGGGTGAAAAGCCGCCCCAGTGTGGCGCCCAGCGCGAGGGAGAGGATCAGGCCCCAGCCTACCCAGAGGAGCGGGGCGAGCCGCAGATGCTCTGCGCCCAGAGCCAGGGCGGCACCGGTGAGTCCTGCCGTGAGGGCGTGGCTTTCACTGGTGGGGATACCGAAACGCCAGGCGGCAACCGCCCAGATCACGGTGGCCGCCAGAGCAGCTGTGAGGGCGGTGAGGGCAAAGGGGCCGAAGTCGGCGATGGAAAAGAGCGTACGGGCTACGGCGTCGCTGACGGCGGCGGTACCCGCCACGCCCAGCAGATTGCAGCCCGCCGCCAGGAGTACCGCCGTATGGAAGGAGAGAGTCCCGGCCGCCACGGGCGTGGCAATGGCGTTGGGCGCGTCGGTCCAGCCATTTACCAGGATGACGGCGCCGAGAAGAAGGAGAACGGGCAGCAGCGGCATAAAAACACCCCCTGCCAACAGTGTACGGCAGGGGGTGGGAAGGTATGTGTTGCAGTG
>NZ_JBNPLQ010000015.1:0-63943 GCF_050313575.1 Candidatus Pseudoscillospira sp. SGI.172
CACTTGCCCACGATGTCGCCGTTTTCAATAAAGACGCCCACCACCGCGGCCAGGAGGACGATGGTGATGCTGGCTTTTTTCCGGGAGAACTTCAGCCGCTGCTGGAGGGCTTCCACCGGCGTTTCAAAGAGGTTGACGATGGAGGTCAGGCCGGCAAAGAGGATGGCGATGAAAAATACAATGGCGAAGAGCCGTCCGCCCGGCATGGACTGGAAGATGGCGGGCATGGTGATGAAAAGAAGCGGAGGGCCGGAGGCCGGGTCAAAGCCGAAGGCAAAGACCGCCGGGATGACCACCAGAGAGGCCAGGATGGCCGCCGTTGTGTCGAACACCGCGATGTTCTTGGCGCAGTTGATGACGTTCTCGTCCTTGGACAGGTAGGAGCCGTAGACCACGGTGCCCGACCCGGCCAGAGACAGGGAGAAGAAGCACTGCCCCAGGGCGTAGATCCAGGTCTGTGGATTCAGAAGATATTCCCACCGGGGAACGAAGAGGTAGCGGTAGCCCTCGATGGCTCCGGGAATGAAAGCCACCCGGATGGCCATGAGGAAGAAGAGGATGAAGAAGAGCGGCATCATAACCTTGTTGATTTTTTCAATGCCCGCCGTTACACCGGCCACCATGACCACCAGCGTGATGACAAGGCCCAGCATGTGCCACCCCACACTGCCGAAGCTGCCCACGATCTGTCCGAAGTATTCGCCCGTGGACTGGGCGGTCATCATGCCGCCACCGATGGCTCCCCACATGTAACGCAGGACCCAGCCGATGATGACGGCATAGCCGATGCCCACCGCCATGGAGCCGATGACCGGCAAAATTCCTATGTTTTTGCCCTTTTTCTCCCGGAGGGTGAGGGCCTTGTGGAAGGTGCCCAGAGGTCCTGCCTGGCCCCAGCGGCCAAAGGCGATCTCCCCCGCTACGCCGGTAAAGCCCAGTACGCCGGCACAGATGAAATAGGCGATGAGGAAGGCCGCTCCGCCGTATTTAGCGGTCCGGTAGGGGAAGGCCCACACATTGGCCATTCCCACCGCCGAACCGATACAGGCCAGAATGAACCCCCATCGGTTGGAGAATTGCTCTCGCTGCTCCCCTGCGGGCAGCCTTTCGTCGGACATGGATGACTCCCCTTTCTAAAAGCTCATGACTCTCCCAAACAGGTATCCATCTCTGCCCCTCCCGTTTCACCTCCCCGGGGCCAAACAACTTGGAAAGCGCCCCGCCGTTCGCAGCGGGGCGCTTTTTCTCACAGTATGATGCAGATGAGGCCGCCCGATCCCTCGTTGATGACCCTCTGGAGAGTCTCCCGGAACTTATCCCGGGCGTCGTCGGGCATGCGCTTGAGTTTGGCGTTCAGGTCCTCCCCCACCAGCTCATGGAAGGACTTGCCGAAGATGTTGGAGTCCCAGATTTTGGCGGTGTCCCCCTCAAACTCTTGGAGCAGGAAGCCCACCATCTCCTCCGACTGCTTTTCGCTGCCCACGATGGGCGAGACCTCGGTCTCGATGTCGGCCCGGATCATATGGATGCTGGGGGCGGATGCCTTCAGCCGGACTCCGTAGCGCCCCCCCTGCTTGACGATCTCCGGCTCCTCCAGCTTCATCTCCTCCGCTCCGGGAGCCACGATGCCGTAGCCCGTCTCCCGGACCTGCTGAAGGGCGTCGGAGACCTTGTCGTACTCCTTTTTCACCCCCGCCAGCTCGGTGAGCAGGCTCATCAGGTCTCCGTCGTCCGAGATGGTGAAGCCGGACTGGGCGGAAATGGTGTCGTAGAAGAGACTGCGGGGCAGCTCCAGAGCGGCGGCGGCCAGACCCGCGCCCAGGTTGATGGAGGTCACCCGGGCGCTGCTGACGCTCTCGCAGCCGCCGATGGCGGCCATGGCTCCCTCCACGTCCCGGATGCGGCGCATCCCGGCCGCGCCCTGCCGGATGGCGGCATAGAGTTCGTTTTTGATGGGGTGGTCGTAGGGCAGCGCGTCCACCCAGGGGGGCAGGAAGAGATCCAGCTCTTTGACGGGGAACTCGTAGAGCACTCCCTTGATGATGGAGGTGACGTCGTCCTCGTCCAGCTCCAGGCAGTTACAGCGCATGCAGGTGACGTCATAGCGGTCCATGATGTCGGCCTGGATGGCTTTGGCCCGGTCGGACTGGGGATAGGCGGAGTTCAGCAGGACCAGGAACGGCTTTCCCAGGGCCTTGAGCTCGGTGATGACCCGCGCCTCAGCCTCCAGATAGTCCTCCCGGGGAATGTCGGTGATGGTCCCGTCGGTGGTGACCACGATGCCGATGGTGGAGTGCTCCGCAATGACCTTTCGGGTCCCCAGCTCGGCGGCCTCTGTCATGGGGATGTCGTGGTCGTACCAGGGGGTGGTCACCATCCGGGGCGCGTCGTTCTCCATCTGGCCCGTGGCCCCGGGGACCATGTAGCCCACGCAGTCGATGAGCCGCACGGCGAAGGAGGCGCCGTCGGCCATCTCCACCCGCACCGCCTCCTCGGGGACGAACTTGGGCTCGGCGGTCATCACTGTCCGGCCCGAGCCGCTCTGGGGCAGTTCGTCCCGGGCCCGCTCCCGGCGGTAGACGTTTTCGATGTTGGGGATCACTAAGGTCTCCATAAAGCGCTTGATGAAGGTGGATTTTCCCGTCCGCACCGGGCCTACCACACCGATATAGATATCGCCGCCGGTGCGCTGGGCGATATCGTCATAGAGTTTATTTTCTTCCATATTCCTCTCCCCCTTACCGTTTCCTGGGAATCAGCAGGAGCCTGCCCGCCGCCGCGGCCTCGTCCTCCAGCTCATTGGCGCTGATGATGTCCGCGATGGTGGTGGCGTAGGCTTTGGCCACATCCCACAGCCGCTCCCCCTGCTCCAGCATCCGCAGGACCAAAGAAGGCTGCTCCCCTGTGCTTTCCCGTGGCTCTCCGGGCTCCAGGGAGGAGAGGGCGGTGATCTGCTGACGGCTCTGGGCGCGGTAACGGAAGTCCAGTGTAAACCGGGCCTCCAGTCCTCCGGCCGAAGGGGCGGCGTAGACCTCCCCCACCCCTTCGCACTGGCAGAAGCACTGGCACTCCTCCGGCACTTCCAGGGCACAGGGCACGGAGACCTGCCGCTGGGCGGCGTAGAGTGCGCCGTCCTCGCCGGTGTAGAGAACGTTCACCTCCGCCTGGGCGGTGAGGATGAGCTTCTCCCCTTCCCGGCTGCGGACCACCTGGCCCACCGCCAGGCGGCAGTCGGTGACCTCCCGGACCGCCGTTCCGGTCTCCCAGATTTCCCGGGCGTTCTGACTGCGGATGCCGCCGTCCACCCGCCGTGCCATAGGATAGGTCTCCCACCGGGCGTTCAGGGGCCGGCCGGTGCTGTACGCGTCGGCCAGGACCTCCAGCGTCCGGGGTTCCCGGATCACCGCCTGGGCCACCAGGTCCAGGGAGGCAGTCACCGTCCGCCCCTCCCCGCCGGTCAGGGCACAGTCCCCGCCGGAGAGGGTGAGGAGGATGTCGCAGTCGGCTCCCTCCCCCACGCCGGAGACCTCCATGATCTGGGAGAAAGGCAGTTCTCCTCCCGCGGCATACACACCGTCGTCCTCCCCGCGGTAGAGCAGACTGACATCGGCGCTCCCCTTAAAGATAAGCTTGTTTCCGATGATCTTGGACTCCCCCCGGCAGAGGACGATCCGGCTTTTCAGCAGCTCTGCGGCGGCGGGTTTGCTGGCGGAGAGGGCTACCTCTTCGGAGAGGGAGAAGGGCTTTTCCTGGACACAGGCGGTGAGGTAGACCTCCTGGGTCTCGGTGAGCTGTTCCACGCTCCGTTCCGCGGCGTCCGGCACCTGACTGCAAATACTTTCCGCCATGGGGGAAAAGACGGTCACATCCACCGCCGCCTCCGCCCGCACCAGTACTTTTCTGGGATTGACCGCCCGGGTGTCGGCCCGGCGGAGCCGGGCACAGGCCGTCACCGAGCAGCCTGGGCCGATGTCCTTTCCCTCCGCGCAGGCGCGGAAGGGGATGGAAACCTCCAGGTGCCGCATCCCGCTCTCTCCGTCAGGCAGATAAAGGACGCAGGCCCGGATCGTCCCTGTCAGCTCCACTCTGCCCTCCATGGCCTCTTTGCTCCGCAGCAGGACCTTGCCGTCGGTCTCCACCACGCGAAGGATATCGGGGCAGGCGTCCGGGACGATCATCTCCAGAGTCTCCTCCTGGAAAAGTGTCGTGTCCAGCAGGGCCTCGTATCCGTTCAGCTGCGTCCTGTCCAGTTCTAATTCCATAAGCGCGTTCCACTCCTTGTACAGGCATCCCGCCTCGTTTCTTCTGTGCATCTATATGTCCCCGGCGGGTGGGGTATGCCTGACAGCCGGGCAAAAAAGAGGGGAGGACAATTTGTCCTCCCCTCCACAGCTCACTTGACCCCGAAAATGCTCTTTAGGATCCCCCGCAGGGCTTTGGGCGACTTCACCACCACGATCTTCAACGCCGCTCACCCCCCTCCAGAAGGTCCCGGATGTAGTCCTGACCCTTGTAGCCCAGCGCAAGCCCCAGTCCCAGCGTGATGAGGCTGGCGGGGTAAAGCAGCACCGCGATCCCGCCGGTGCAGGCCGCGGCCAGGCCCAGATTGTGTTTCATCTCTTCCGACAGCAAAAAAGCCGCCCCCCTTCTATTCCGGATAACCCAGTATACGAAGGAGGGCGGCCGTTGGTGCGGCCTTTGATTCAGTTTGTGTTCCGTTTCCGGCTGCGGATGACCAGCATCCGACCGGATTCGGCGGAGAGACAGGCCTCCTCGGCCGTGATCTCATTGCTCACGGTGAGCGTGTCGCCCCGGGTGAGGGAGGCCCTCTCCAGAGGGTACTTCACCCCCCGCAGGGTGAGGCCGGAGACCGTCCGGTCCAGGGGGATCAGGGAGAGAAAGCGGTAGTTCTCGTCCCGAGGGAGCGTCAGGGACGCGCCATCCCAGAACCGTACTTCGTTCCCCTCGTCCAGCAGCAGGCCCTCTCCGCCCCGGTCGTGGACCCACTCCAGCAGCGCCAGGTTGGCGGCGGTCTGATCCAGCCGTCCGCCCACGCAGCCGCAGAGCACCAGCCGGACAAACCCCCGCTCCAGGGCCAGCCCGGCGGCCGCCTGGAGGTCGGTGAGGTCCTTTTCCGGCGGCAGGGTCACCGAGGGGATGCCCGCCTCGGGCCGTCCTCCGGAGTCCCAGTCCCCGATGAGGAGATCCGGGACGTATCCGGCGGCCCTTGCGCAGTGCACCCCGCCATCGGCGCAAATCACCAGCCCCGGATCGGGGCAGTAAGTCCTGAGATAGTCCCAGCGCCCGGAGGGTACGCTGCCGAAGAGCAAAGCGGTCATTTCCGCCCCCATTCCGGCACCTCCTTCGCCTGCTCGTAGAGGCGCACATAGCTGGCGTGCCGGGTGGGGGAAATCTCCCCTGCCGCCAGCGCCCCAAGAACTGCACAGTCCTTTTCCTTTACATGGGCGCAGCCCACGAACCGGCACCGGTCCAGGTAGGGGGCGAACTCGCGGAAGGCGTACTGGAGCTCCTCTGGGGCGCAGCCCACCCCGTCCTCCTCTTCAAAGGAAGAGAAGCCCGGCGTATCGGCCACCACGGTCCCGTTTTTCAGGCGGAAGAGCTCCACGTGGCGGGTGGTGTGCCGCCCGCGGCCCAGCTTTTCGCTCACATCCCCCACCTGGAGCTGAAAGGTAGGTTCCAGAGCGTTGAGAATGCTGGACTTCCCCACGCCGGAGTTCCCTGTAAAGGCGCAGACCTTTCCGGCAATCAGACGGGAGAGTTCTTCCATTCCCTCCCCTGTTTCGGCGCTCACCCGGAGGGTGGGGAACCCGGCCCGGCAGTAGGTCTCATAGAGGTCGGCTGGCTGCTCCAGATCCCACTTGTTGAAGCAGATCACGCTCTCACAGCCCCGGCGCTCGGCCATGGCCACCACCCGGTCGATGAGGAAGGGATCGGTGATTGGGATGGCCCCGGAGGCCACAACCACCAATAAGTCGATGTTGGCCACCGCGGGGCGCTGGAACTCGTTTTTCCGGGGGAGCACTACGTCCACGGTACCCGAGCCGTCCGCCCGGGCGGTCACCTCCACCCGGTCCCCCACCAGAGGCTTCACCTTCTCGTGGCGGAACTTTCCCCTGGCCCGGCAGGTGACCGTCCCGCCGCCGCAGTCCACGTAGTAAAAGCCCGACAGGGACTTAAAAATAATTCCCTCCATCACGCGGAAAAGTCCAGGGAGTAGCTGCGGGCCTGGCTGCCGTCCAGATAGATGACGACCTCCTGGACGCCGCTGCCCTCCACGGTGTACCGGGCGATGCGCATCTTGGTCTCCACGGTGTCATTGACCTGATCCGCGCCGCCCACGGTGATCCGCACATTGACGGTCTCACGGTCGGTGGGCAGGTCCACCACCACTTCCTTCCGGGTCACGGAAGGCCCTGCGGACGGGGTCTCGGCGGCGGGGGCGCTCTCGGAGGCCTCCGGGGGCTCCTGTGCCTCGGGGCCGGTGCTCACCTGGAGGTTGATGACGGTCCCCGCGGGAACGGAGGTGCCGTTGGGGGTGCTCTGGTAACAGACCAGACCCTCGGCATAGCTGTTGCTGGGCACCGGGTCCACTTTTCCAAGCACGAGGCCCAGGTCGGCGATGGCCTTGGTGGCCGCCTCCAGGCTCATACCGGTCAGGGTGATGACGGTCGCTCCCTGTGTGTCGGGGCCAAGGCTTACCACCAGTGTGACGGTCTCACCCTTCTCCACGGAATCTCCCTTCGCGGGGGTCTGCGAGATGACATGGCCCTTGGTGACTTCATCGGAGGTCTCTTCCTTCACCTCCACCACCAGACCCATCCCCTCCAGCTTGGCGGCGGCCACCCGCTGATCCTGATTGTAGACGTCCGGCATGGTGAGTCCGCCCCGTCCGGCGCTGATGTCCACGGTGATCTCCCGTCCACCCTCCTTGACGACCTCCTCGGCTGCGGGGGTCTGGGAGATGATCTGTCCCGCCTTCACGGTGTCACTGAGCACCCGCTTGCCCTCCACCACGGTGAAGCCATTGTCCCGGACTTCCGGCAGAGCCTGGGCCTCCTCCAGCGTGTATCCGGCCAGCCGTGGGACCACGTAGGTCTTGCCTCCCATCATACCGCTGAACACGGTGACCCATAGGAAGGCGCCGATCCCTGCCATGCAGAGGATCAGCGCAGCCACGATGACAAAGGCCCGGCGGCCTCCGCCCTCCGCGTCCTCGTCGTCGTCCGGATCCTCCGGCTCCCGCCTGGGCGCAGGGCGCTCGCCCTCGTAGCGTTCAGCGTGAACCGGGCGGCCGGAGACGATCTGGGGGGTGTTGGCCCCGATGACCTGGGTGGGCTCGTCCCCGTCTCCGGCCAGCAGGTCTGCGGCGGTGTAGTCGAAGCTGATGTTGGGGTTTTTCCGAAACTCCTCCAGATCGGCCAGCATGGCGTCGGCGGAGACGTACCGCTTTTCCAGATCGGAGGCCATGGCCTTCATGGTGATGGCCTCCATGGCCTCGGGAATGGAGGGCTCCACCTCCCGGGGGGAGAGGGGGATGGAGTTGATGTGCTGGATGGCCACCGCCACGGGGGAGTCTCCCTCGTAGGGCAGGCGGCCGGTGAGCATCTCGTAGAGGACCACGCCGGCGGAGTAGATGTCGCTCCGGGCATCGATCCGGCTGCCCCGGGCCTGCTCAGGGGAGATATAGTGAACCGAGCCCAGGGCCTCCTGGGTCATGGTGTTCTGGGAGGCGGAGGCCAGCCGGGCGATGCCAAAATCGGCCACCTTCACACTGCCGTCCCGCAGTACCATGATGTTGTGGGGCTTGATGTCCCGGTGGATGATGCCCCGGCTGTGGGCGTGGGAAAGCGCCTTCATGATCTGAGTGATGAAATGGAGGGATTCCTTCCAGGACAGCTTGCCCCCTCTCTTTTGCATATACTGCTTGAGGGTGATCCCCTCAATGAGCTCCATCACAATATAATCCAGCTCCGGAGAGCGGGAGACGTCGTACACGGCCACGATATTGGGGTGGGAGAGCATGGCGACGGCCTGGGACTCCTCGTGGAACCGGCGGCGGAACTCCTCGTCCTGGGCCAGATCCTCCTTTAGGATCTTTACGGCCACAAAGCGATTGAGCCAGTGGCACTTGGCCTTGTACACCACGGCCATGCCGCCGGAGCCGATGCGCTCCAGGATCTCATATCGATTGTCGAGTAATTTCCCTATGTACTGATCCATAGTTCATTACCCCCTTACGCAATTTGGATGAGGACGGCGGTCACATTGTCCGGCGCCCCCCTTGACATGGCCACATCCAGCATCCGCTGGCAGCAGCTCTCCGGTGTGCCCCCGTGGAGCACTTCATAGAGCATTTCCTGATCGGTCAGGGTGTTGGACAGCCCATCGGTACACAGCAGGAGAAACTCCTCCTGGTCCAGCTCCACCTCATAGAGGTCGGTGCGGGAGCGGGACTCGGAGCCCAGCGCCCGGGTGATGAGATTTTTCTGGGGGTGCTGGCGGGCCTGCTCGGGGGTGATGTCCCCCCGGTGGACCAGATCCTCCACCAACGAATGGTCCCGCGTCACCTTGGAGATGCCCTCTTCACCGATGTGATAGGCCCGGCTGTCTCCGATGTTGAGCACCTGGGCCTTCTCTCTCCCGACCACGGCGGCCACCATGGTGGTGCCCATTCCGCGGCACTCAGGTTCCCGGGAGGCCTTATGAAACACCGCGTCGTTGGCCAGGGCCGCGGCCTGGGTGAGATGTTCTCCCGGGGTGCGCAGCAGCTCTTCGGGCGGCAGGTTCTCCAGATAGTCGGAGGCCACCTCCACAGCCAGGGAACTGGCCACATTGCCCGCTTTGGCGCCCCCCATGCCGTCGCAGACCACCGCCACCACCAGGGACTCCCCCAGAGGTTTTAAGTAATATGAATCCTGGTTCTGGGCGCGTACCGCGCCCTTGTCCGTGATCCCCCAAGCTCGTATCATTCCGCTTCTTCCTCCATGCGCTTGCGCCGCAGCTGGCCGCAAGACGCGTCAATATCACCGCCCAGCTTCCGCCGGACGGTGGCCGTCACTCCCTGGCTTTCCAGGCGCTCCTGGAACTGACGCACCCGCCGGCTGGGCTTGAGCGGGCTCTCCGCCACGTCGTTGAGGGGGATCAGGTTCACATGTCCCGGCGTCCCCCTCAGGTGCCGGACCAGCAGGTCGGCCTGCCAGTCGGCGTCGTTGACCCCGTCGATCATGGCGTATTCGTAGGAGATCCGCCGCCCGGTAGTCTCAAAATACCTCCGGCAGCAGGCAAACAACTTCTCCACCCCCACGCTCCGGTTCACCGGCATGATCCGGGAGCGGGTCTCGTCGTCGGGGGCGTGGAGAGAGACCGACAGGGTCAATTGTAACCGATATTCAGCCAGTTTGTCAATTTGTTCCACCAGTCCGCAGGTGGACAGGGAGATGTGCCGCATCCCGATATTCATCCCCTCCGGGCTGTTCACCAGCTCCAGGAATCGGAGCACCGTCTCCAGATTGTCCAGCGGCTCCCCGATCCCCATGAGGACGATGTTGGAGATCTCCGCCCCGGAGTCCAGCTGGGTGAAGAGCACCTGATCCAGCATTTCGGCGGGCGTCAGGTTCCTCACCTTGCCCCCGATGGTGGAGGCGCAGAACACACAGCCCATCCGGCACCCCACCTGGGAGGAGATACACACAGTATTCCCATGGTGATAGCGCATCAAAACGGTCTCCACGCAATTCCCGTCGCTCAGCCGCCAGAGATACTTGATGGTGCCGTCCAGCCGGGAGATCTGTTTGCGCTCCACCGTGGGAACGGTGAGCGCACAGGCCCCGGCCAGCTTTTCCCGCAGGGCCTTTGGGAGGTTGGTCATCTCCTCAAAAGAGGCCGCGCCCCGGTGGAGCCACTGAAAGATCTGCCCCGCCCGGAAGGCGGGCTCCCCCAGCTCCTTCATGAGCCCTTCCATCTCGGCTCTCGTCATGGATTTCAGATCGATCAATTCCGCTGCTTCCTCCCTACGCCCTGCGCCGCAGCCGGGCAAAAAAGAATCCGTCGGTGCCGTGGCGGTGGGGCCACAGGGTCGCCATGCCCTCCGACCGGCCCACGGGGGCGGGCAGGTCAAAGGGCTCAAGTATAAAGTTTTTTTCCTTGTCCAAAAAGCCGGAGACCACGTCCTCGTTTTCCCGGGGGAGCAGGGTGCAGGTGGCGTAGAGCAGCACCCCGCCGGGCCGGACGTACTGGGCCACGTTAGCCAGGATCTCCCCCTGGACCGCCGGAAGCCCCGCCAGAGGGGCCGGGTCCTTGTAGCGGATGTCCGGCTTCTTGCGGATGATGCCCAGGCCTGAGCAGGGCACGTCGGCCATGACCAGATCGAAACGCCCCTCCAGCGCCGGGTCGAAGCGCTTGCCGTCCATGACGGCGGCCTCCACGCATCCCAGGCGCAGCCGTTCCGCCCCCGCCTCGATGAGCCCCCGCTTCCGGGGATGGATGTCGCAGGCGAGGATATTCCCTTTCCCCCCCATGGCAATGGCGGCGGCGAAAGTCTTGCCCCCCGGGGCGGCGCAGGCGTCCAGCACCCGGCTCCCCGGCGCGGGGGCGGCGGCCAGTACGGCCAGACGGGCGGCGGCGTCCTGGATATAGAACTTCCCCGCCCGGAAGGCCTCCAGCGCCTCCAGATCCCCCGTGTCCTCCAGCTCCAGGCAGCCGGACAGCCAGGGGTGGGGCCGGACGATGAGCCCGACGGCGGTCAGCTCTTCCGCCAGCTCCTCTGTGGTGGTGAGCAGGGTGTTCACCTGGGCCTGGGTGGAGGGCTGGGCGTTGTCCGCAGCCAGCAGGGCCTCGGTCTCTTCCCTTCCAAGTGCATGGGTAAATTCCTTTACAAGCCAGTCAGGGTGGCTGTAACGGACCGCCGGGTCGTCAGGCTGGGGCAGTCCCGCCTTCAGGTCACGGGCGGCGGCGCGGAGCACGGCGTTGACCAGCCCGGCCACCCGGGAATTGCGGCTGTGCTTCCGAGCCAGCGCCACGGACTCGTTGACGGCGGCATGGACGGGGACCCGGTCCAGAAACAGGAGCTGGTAGAGCCCCAGCCGCAGCGCCCCCCGCACGGCGGGCTCCATCTTCTCCGGGGGTATGGTGGAGAGCCGGGCCAGGTGCCAGTCCAGCAGCCGCTCATTTTGCAGCACGCCGAAGGTAAGGCAAGTGCACAGCCCCGCGTCCCGGCCGTCCAGCCCCGCCCGGCGGATGGCGCTGCGGAGATAGCTGTCCGGCCAGGCCCCCTGCTTCTCCCCCGCCGTCAGGCAGCTCAGGGCCACCTCCCGGGCCGACGGGGCCATCAGAGGACGCTCCCCGCTTCCACGGGATGGCCCCGCAGATAGTCCGCCGCGCGCATCCGCTTGCCGCCGTCGGGCTGGAGCTCCAAA
Organism: Candidatus Pseudoscillospira sp. SGI.172; assembly: GCF_050313575.1. Taxonomy (NCBI): domain Bacteria; kingdom Bacillati; phylum Bacillota; class Clostridia; genus Candidatus Pseudoscillospira; species Candidatus Pseudoscillospira sp. SGI.172. Next base: position 11,436 of record NZ_JBNPLQ010000015.1, read on the forward strand.
ATCCGCAGGGCGGTATCGCCGCCGCAGGCAATCAAAATGCCGTTTTTCCCCGCCTCCAGCACGGTCCCCGGTCCGCCGGAGCCGCGCTCCGCGGCGGTGGCAAAGATCTTACAGCGGACGCCGCCCACCCGGGCGGTGGCGGCGGGCCAGGGGATCAGGCCCCGCACCTGATCGTGGAGGGCCTGGGCACTCCGGGAGAAGTCCAGAGGCGAGAGCTCCTTGCCCAGCATGGGGGCCAGGGTGGCCTGCTCTTCCTCCTGAGGGATCCGCTCCGCGGTCCCGGCCTCGATCCTGGCCACCGTCTCCGCCAGGAGCGCTCCCCCCAGCTCGGCCAGACGGGCGGTGAGCTCAGGCGCGGTCTCGTCGGGGCCGATGGGAGCGGAGGCCTGGGCGATGATGTCCCCCGCATCCAGCGCGGCGGCCATGTGCATGATGGTGACGCCGGTCTCCCCGTCTCCGTTGAGGATGGCCCAGTTGATGGGGGCCGCCCCCCGATACCGGGGCAGGAGCGAGGAGTGGACGTTGATGCAGCCTTTGGGCGGGCAGTCTAGAATGTCCTGGGGCAGAATGCGGCCGTAGGCCGCCACCACGATGAGCTCGGGCGCCAGCGCCCGGATCTGCTCCAGCGCCGTCCCATCCCGGAGCTTCACGGGCTGGAACACGGGGATTCCATGCGACAGGGCACATTCCTTTACAGGCGTTGGCTGGAGCTTCATTCCCCGGTTTTTGGGCTTGTCAGGCTGGGTGAATACCCCGCACACGGTGTGGCCCGCGCCGAGAAGGGCCTCCAGGGAGGGCACCGCAAAGTCAGGAGTGCCCATGAACAGGATCCGCATCGACCTCACCGGCCCTTTCTCTTCTGCTTGCCCTCTTCTTCCATGAGCTGGTCCAGCTCTTCGGTGGTGTAGAGCTTGTCGGCGTGTTCGGTAAAGACGTGACCGTCCAGATGCTCGGTCTCATGGCAGAAGCACCGGGCCACAATCTCCTCGCCCTCGGCCTCAAACCACGTTCCCGTCCGGTCCTGGGCCTTTACCCGCACCTTCATGGGCCGTTTGACGAAACCGTAGTAGCCGGGCACGGAGAGGCAGCCCTCCAGGCCGTCCTGCTCTCCCTCCTCGGCGAGGATCTCGGGGTTGACCAGCTCCAGCATCTGGTCGCTGCCATCCACCACTACCACGACCCGGCGGAGAATGCCGATCTGGGGAGCGGCCAGGCCCGCCCCGTTGGCGTGGGCCAGAGTCTCCTTCATGTCGTCCAGCAGCAGCCCCAGCTTGGCGTCGAACCGGGTGACCGGGTGGCACTTTTTGTGGAGCGCGGGGTCCTTGTCGGTGAGTATCTCTCGAATGGCCATGATGTTCCTCCTGTCAATTCATGGGGTCCACGTCCGCGGTAACGGACAAGCCCCGATTTTTCCGGTCCGCCTGAGCGCAGCGCACCAGGTGGGCGACCAGCTCCCGCGTGGGGCCGGTATTCTCCGCCATCAGAGTCAGACGATACCGATAGCGGTTGTTCACTTTCGCAATGGCTGCCGGGGCGGGGCCCAGCACCTGACAGCCCATGTCCCGGTAGGGCGGCGCGGTGAGCCAGCGGCGCAGGGTGTCCCGCAGGAAGGCGCATACCCGGAGAGCCTGTCCCTCCTCCGCTCCCGACACGGTGACCACAAAGAGGGAGGCAAAGGGCGGACAGCTCCGCACCCGGCGCAGTCCGATCTCCTGGGCGTAAAAGCGGTCGTAGTCCTGGTGGGCGGCCGCCTGGATGACATCGTTTTCCGGCGTGAAGGTCTGGATGATGGCCCGCCCCGTCTTGCTGCCCCGGCCCGCCCGGCCCACCACCTGAGTGAGGAGGGAAAAGGTGCGCTCCCCTGCCCGGTAGTCGTCCAGGTAGAGGCCCTGATCGGCGGAGATCACCCCCACCAGGGTGACGTTCTCAAAATCCAGGCCCTTGGCCACCATCTGGGTACCCACCAGGATGGGCACCCGCTCCTCCCGGAACCGGCGGAGCAGCTCCTCGTGGGAGCGCCCGGCGGTGATGGTGTCCGCATCCATCCGCAGCACCTCCGCCCCGGGAAAGAGTTCCCGGAGGGTCTCCTCCACCTTCTGCGTCCCAGCTCCCACGAACTCCAGCGCCCCGCCGCATCCGGGACAGGCGTCGGGCATGGGCTCGGAGTGGCCGCAGTAGTGGCACATGAGCCGGTGGTTGGCCGAGTGGTAGGTGAGATAGGCCGAGCACCGGGGACAGGTGGGCACCTGGCCGCAGCTGACGCAGGTGGCCATGCGGCTGGCCCCCCGGCGGTTGAGGAACAGGATGCTCTGCTCTCCCCGGGCCAGGTTTTCCTCCAGGGCCTGCCGCAGTGGAAGGCTCAGTGGGGTGCGGTTCCCATCCCGCAGCTCCTCCTTCAAATCGGCCAGAAAGACCTGGGGCAGGGCCTGCTCATTGTAGCGGTGGGCCAGGGTGAACAGGTGGTAGTCCCCCTGCCGGGCGCGGTACATGCTTTCCACCGAGGGGGTGGCCGAACCCAGTACCAGCAGCGCCCCACTCCGGCCCGCCCGGTATTTCGCCACGTCCCGGGCGTGATAGCGGGGGACGTTTTCCGACTTGTAACTCCCCTCCTGCTCCTCGTCCAGGATGATAAGTCCCAGATCCTTCAAAGGGGCGAACACCGCCGAACGTGTGCCGATCACCACCCGGGCCCTCCCCGCGCGGACCCGCTTCCACTCGTCGTAGCGCTCCCCTGCCCGGAGGGAGCTGTGGAGCACCGCCACCTCCGCGCCGAAGTGGGCGGTGAAGATGGCCATAAGCTGCGGGGTGAGCGCGATCTCGGGGACCAGGGTCAGGGCGGTTTTGCCCCTCTTAAGTGTTTCCTGGATGAGGCGGAGGTAGACCTGGGTCTTACCGCTGCCCGTCACGCCGTAGAGAAGGGCAACGGCGGCTCTGCCGGCCCGGGCCAGGCTGTCCAGGCCCTCGAAGGCCCGCTGCTGCTCCTCGTTGAGGCAGATGGGCCCGGCGGGCTTTTCCGGCTTGGGGGCGACGCGTCGAAAGACCTCCCGCTCCCGGACGGCCACCAGCCCGCTCTTCTCCAGAGAGCGGAGGGTGGCGCCGGACGCACCGGTGAAATAGCACACCTCTTTGGCCGACGCCTCCCCGATCCCCGCCAGCAGCTCCACCACCGCGTAGCGCAGCGGGGCCGACCGGCGGCGTGGGATCACCTGATCCAGTGCCTCCTCCGGCGGGACCGCCAGAGACACCAGCCTCTCCTTTTTGTCTCCCACGCCCCGGGAGGCGCTGGTCTCCAAGACCAGGACACCCTTTTTCAGCAGGGCGCGCAGGGCGGGCCCCGGATCCCGCGTCCCAAAGGCCGCCCGAAGAGCGCCTGCCTCCAGTCCGTTCCGGCGGGCGGCAATCAGCTCCACCGCCCGCCGTTCGTTCTCAGCCTCCCCCGCGGCCTCCAGCGCCGCCGCCGGTTCCCAGCCATCGGCCAGGCGGTAGCAGTCCTGAAGGGAATAATAGAGTCCGGCGGGGAGCATGGCCCGCGCGGCGTCGTACACGGTGCAGAACCACCGCTCCCGGACCCAGAGGGCGGTTTGGAGTCCCTCGGCGTCCAGCACCGGCTCCTCATCCAGGCAGGCCAGCACGGACTTGAGCGGCTTTTCGGGCGGCTCCCCGTGCTCCTCCACCGCCAGCACGATGCCCTCGATCCGCCGGTTCCCCGCCCCGAAGGGCACCACCACCCGCACACCGGGAAGGGCGCCGGTCAGCCCGGCGGGGATCAGGTAGTCATAGGGCTTGTCAATGGCGTAGGTAGCCGCCGAAAGCGCGATTTTTGCGATTTGAACCGACATCGGCGTCTCCCCTCTTATCCTGGAAAAGGCAAGCGGTCTGGCCTGGGGCCACCGCTTGCCTTCTTGTTAGGTCTCTTCCTCAGAGGGCTCCACCTCTCCGTGAGCCACTTCGATGAGCGCCAGGGTGACGGGCTTTTCGTTGAGGGGGTAACCCTCCTCCTCGGCCTGGCCGGCAATCTCCCGGGCCCGGTGGGCCACCACGTTCACCAGCATGTAGCGGCTTGGGACCTGTTTTAAAAGGTCGTGCATGGCAGGTTCGAGCATCATAAGAATCAAACTCCTTCGACTAAATTCAGGCGATATTTGGTGCGGCATCCCTCGGCCGTCAAAATGGCCGCGATCTCCGCGGCGGCGGCGGACACCTTGTCGTTGACCACCAGGAAATCGTAATGCGGGATCTCCTTGTACTCCTCCCGAGCCTTTTTGAGCCGTCCTTCGATAACCTCCTCGTCATCGGTGTTCCGGCCGTGAAGGCGCCTGGAGAGCTCTTCAAAGGAGGGGGGAATAATGAAGATGAGAACGGCGTTGGGACACTTCTCACGCACCTTGGCCGCGCCTTGGACCTCGATATCCAGCAGCACGTCGATCCCGGCGGCCAGCTTCTCCTCGATCAGCCTGAGTGAGGTCCCATAGTAATGATCCACGTACCGGGCGTGCTCCAAAAATTCTCCCCGTTCGATCATGGCCTCAAACGTCTCCTGAGAGACGAAGTTGTAATTGATCCCGTCCGCTTCGCCCACCCTGGGTTTGCGCGTGGTGAAGGAGACAGAAAAATAGATGTCCGGCCTCTCCCCCAGAAGCTCCGAAATCACCGTGCTCTTCCCCACCCCGGAAGGTCCGGAGAGCACGATGAGCTGGCCCCTCTGTTTCTTTCGTATCACGTGGCCTCTTCCTCCTCGTTGATCTCGGTCTCTTTTCCGCCCGCGCGGCCCGCCACCGTCTCCGGCTGAAGAGCGGAGAGGACGATATGGTCACTGTCCATGATGAGGACGGCGCGGGTGCGGCGGCCGTAGGTGGCGTCGATCAGGTTGCCCCCGTCCCTCGCCTCCTGCACCATTCTCTTGATGGGCGCCGAGTCAGGTCCCACGATGGCGATCAGATGGCCGGCCGAGACCATATTTCCAAATCCCACATTGATCAGTTTCATTCTCGCCGCCCCTTTTCCTTCTCATTCCAGATTCTGGACCTGTTCCCGGATTTTTTCGATCTCCGCCTTGATGTCCACCACCATGCGGGCAGTCTCCACGTCGTTGCACTTGGAGCCGATGGTGTTGGCCTCCCGGTTGAATTCCTGAATGAGGAAGTCCAACTTCCGGCCCACATTCCCGCCCTGAGCCAGCATGGTCCGAAGCTGGGACAGGTGGCTGCGCAGACGGACAGTCTCCTCGTCCACAGCCACCTTGTCGGCATAGATGGCCGCCTCGGTGAGGATACGGCTTTCGTCGATCTGGGTACTGCCCAGCACCTCCTGGAGCTTGGCAGTCAGCCGGGCGCGGTAGTCGGCCACGATGCCCGGGGCGCGGAGCTCCACCTGGGCGGTGAGATCCTCGACGGTGTCAGCCCGGCTCCCCACATCCTCGGCCAGACGCTCGCCTTCCCGGCAGCGCATGACGTCAAACTCGTCCAGTGCCTTGGACAGCGCCTCCAGAAGCCCGGCGGACGCCTCCTCCCGGTTCTCCTCCGACCGCTCTACCAGGAACACGTCGGGAAAGCGGGAGAGCAGGGAGACCGAAATATCGTCGGCCAAACTGTATGTGTCGGAAAGCTCCCGCAGCGCCCGGTAATAGCCGTCGGCCACGCCCCGGTTGAGGGTGACGGAGATCCCGCCGTTCTCAGACGGCCCTACGGTGAAGTAGACCTCCACCTTTCCCCGGCTGACTCTGGCCTGGACGGCGGATTTGACGGCGTCCTCCGCGAAAGCGTACATCCGGGGCAGCTTCACCGTGCAGTCCAGGTAGCGGTTGTTCACCGACCGGACCTCGGCAACGATGGTATGTCCGTTCCAGATACTCTCTCCCCGGCCGTATCCGGTCATACTCTTGACCACAGATTCCGTCCCCTCTCCAATATCATAAAATGAGCCGCAGAAGGTTTTCCTGATATTATACCACAGGTGCGGCGCCTTGAAAAGCGGCTTTTCTCAGCAGCAGGGGCTGGCGCAGCTGATGCACATGCAGGTGGTGCATGGGTCGCACCCGGCGTAGCCATAGCCGGCGGGGCGGTATCCGCTCCCCCCCTGCTGCATCATGGATAGAGCCTGCCGGTACTCGGCGTTGGCTGGCTCCATGGAGCAGGCGGTGCGGAAATGCTGCGTGGCCTCGTCCAGCCAGCCTTTCTGATAGGCGATGTAGCCGGTCAGGAAATGCCATTCGGCGTCCTGCCTGGGGGCGGTGCGCAGCAGCTGCTCGGCCTGGGGGATGTTCCCGATGTTGATCTGCTGGCGCACCTGGGCGTAGAGGGCGTCTCCGCCGGTGTACTGCTGCTGATAGGTATACTGCTGCTGTTGCTGCTGATACCCGCCCGCCTGCCGCTGCCCTCCCCCGCCGGAGCGGGAGCGGGTGATGGTGTGATAGGCCTCGTTGATCTCTTTCATCTTTTCCTCGGCCAGATCGGCCAGAGGATTGTTCTGGTAGTTATCCGGATGATACTTCCGGGCCAGCTCCCGATAGGCGCGCTTGATTTCCTCGTCGCTGGCGCCGGGGTCTACGCCGAGTACGCTGTATGGATCGTTCATGGGCCGTTTCTCCTGTGTCTCTTTTGATGGTCCCGCCACCGGCCGGAAAAGACCAGTTCTTCCACCCCGGGGAGACCGCTGTATAAAATATTTTCCATAACCGGCTGCCAGCGGTTTCCCTCCAGCAGCTGAAAGGCTGCTCCGGCCAGTGTCAGTGAGTGATCCATGCTTCCCCGCAGATAGAGCCGGTCCTCCTCGGTCCAGTCAGGAAACCGGGCGGCCACCGGGTTGTAGCGACCGGCCTTCCGGTCCTCCGCCAGATCGTCCACTGCGTCAATGAGGTAGATCCAGCGCCCCAGATGGTAGAGCAGCTGCCCCACAGCCCGGTCCCGGGGCGCGGAGCCCGTCCGGGGAGCGGCAGCGCTCAGGAGCCTTGCAAAGCAGTCCGCCGTCCGGTCGATGGAGGGGCATCGCTCCTCCTCCAGAGCCCGAAGCTCTGTCAGGCGGAGGGATACGGCGCGGTCAAAGTCCGGACATTCCAGCCGTGCGCCCCGGTAGGCGGGCCCCAGGCAGAGGGCCAGAAACCGGGCGGCCATCCGGGCGAAAAAACCGCCGTCGGCCAGTGTGTCCCGAAGCTTCCAATACGTCAGCACCACGCTCTCGTCCGCGGCGGTGTCCAGCCAGCGGCTCTCCCCGCAGGCCGGTTTTCCTTTGATCGGGTGGAGCATGCACCGGCGGCACAGGGCGGTGCAGGGTACGTCTCCGGGGGCCAGCAGCATAGCGAGAAACGCGAAATCGTAGTTGAGAAACAGCCGGGAGAAAGACCCTCTCCGCCGTCCCAGTGTGCGGCACAGCCCGCAGTAGGCCGCCTCATAGTCGGCCAGCCCCGCCGCGTTCAGGGTGTCCCGCCGGGCTCTGACGTAGCCGAACACCCTCAATCCTCGATGGAGACGATTTTAAAGGCCACGGAGTTGTGGTGCTTGCGGTAGCGGTCCAGCACCAAGGCGCACAGAAGGCCGAGGGCAAAACCCGCGCCGCCCAGGGCAATGGAGGAACCCTCCGCCCACCCCAGGACGCCGCCCAGGAAATAACCCAGGAAAAAGAGAACGAAGGGAACGATATAGAGGATGACCGCCGCCCCCAGGATGCTGGAGGTGGCGCTCTCCACGGTAACGGTGTCCCCGGGCTCGGCCCCGGGCCCGTTTTCCGCCACCACCACGATCTCAGGAGCGTTCTCCATCATACTGCAGTGGTCGCAGGAGCCGCATTTGTGGGCGCTGGCGCAGGCCGAGGCCCTCCGCACCATCACTTCGGCATATCCCGGACGGGCCGGTCGAATCACTTTCGCTGTTTGCTTCATATTGTCTGAGCTCCTTATCTGCTGATCGATACGACGATGTTGTATTCCCCCACCACGCCCACATCGCTTCTGCCGTCCAGGTACACCTTGACGGGAACGGTCTGGGTCCCGGTGGCGGCGACGGCCTGGGACAGGTCTGCGACGATGCGCAGCTGGGACTGGGTCACCGCGGCCACCGCGGCCTTTTCACCCCGGATCTGCACCTGCCGGGACTGGGTCACCGACTGGGCCTTGCAGCCGGCGGGAATGTTGATGAGTTCGATATTGTCCACCTCCAGCGTGGATGTGGACAGGCCGTTCACTGTGACCTTGACCGTGGCCTCCGTAACGCCGCTGACATTGTTCAGCTCCGCCGCCAGGGAGATCGGGAAGGTAAGCACGTCGCTGGCCAGGACCTTGGACAGGTCCAGGTTGCCCAGGGAGACCTCCTTCAGCGGCTCCAGATCGTCGGCCGCACCAGAGACCATGATGGTCTCTGGTGAGATGGTATAGGTGATGTCCTCGGCCGTGGCGCCGCCTCCGGGCAGGATGTTCACAGTGAGGGGCACCTCCTTGAGCTGTACCACAGGCAGCGTGGTGCGGATCAAAGGCACGGAGGTCTCCAGGTCGGCCCCGTCCAGTGCCTCTCCGCCGAAAGAGATAAAGGCATACGGCAGATCGCCGCTGTAAGTTTCCGAAAGATCCGTCTTGTCCAGAACCACCTGAACATAGTCGATCTGGTTGACAATGCTTTCCTCGCCCTTGATCTCCACGGAGGCGGGCGAGAATGTGAACTCACCGGCCTGGTAGCCGTCGGCCACGCTTCCGGTAAAACTGCCCTGCACGGGCACTGTGCGCACCGCCAGTTTGGCCACAGTGAACTCCACGTTCAATGGGTGGCGGTCAGTGATGATGAGGGAGCTGGAGGCCACCGCCCCGGTCAGACTCGGGGAAACCTGATAGGCCTGGGTGTAAGTTCCGGCCTGGGCAATGGTGGACACGTCCACCGTGACGGAGACCGTCTCGGCGGTGAGCTGGTTGACCACATCCCGCTTCCCCTTGACACTGATGGTGACGGTCTGGTCTGCACCCTCCGTGAGCATGAGGCCGCGCTCCTCCAGGAGCTCCCGCCCCACGAAGGTGACCGGCAGGTTGCGGATCGTTCCGTCCACCTCGGGGTTGACCACCTTGCCCACATACATCCAGAGGATGACGGCAATGAGGATGGAGAGGCCCACATACAGCCACTTATCCTTTTTGGTTGTCTCCATCCGCCTTCGCCTCCTTTTTCCCGCGGAACAGAGCGGAGAGCTTGAACCGGGACAGGTCCTCCTCTTTTCGCTCCGGCATCAGCTCGTTTCGAAGCAGCCGCTCCAGGGTCTCCGGGGTCAGGTGCCGCTTGAGCATTCCCCCCACCGCCACCGAGATGGATCCGGTCTCCTCGGAGACGATGGCCACCACGGCGTCGGTCTGTTCGCTGGCGCCGATCCCGGCCCTGTGCCGCATACCCAGATCCCGGGAGAGGTTTACGTTCCCAGACATGGGCAGCATGCATCCCGCGCCCACGATGTGGCCCCGGCGGATGATGACCGCTCCGTCATGGAGGGGCGCCTTGTTCCAGAATACATTTTTCAAAAGCTCGCTGTTGACCACGGCATCCAGCGCGGTGCCCGTGCGGATGGCGTCATCCAGCATGTTCTTGCGTTCAAAGACCATGAGCGCGCCCGTCTTGCTCTTGGAGAGAGACGTGTAGGCCTCCACGGTCTGGGTAATGGCGTTTTCCAATTCATCGGGCACGTCCTGCCGACTGTTGAACACGGTGCCCAGACTGCTGCTGCCCACCTGCTCCAGCAGCTTGCGCAGCTCCGGCTGAAACAGGATGACCAGCGCCAGAACGCCGAACTCCAGCACCCGGCTGAGCAGGAAGTTCACCGTGTAGAGGTGGAACACACTGGACAGCCACAGGGCGACCACAAGCAGAACGATGCCCTTTGCCACCTTTCCGGAGCTGGAAGAGCGGATCAGATTGATGAGCTTGTAGATGAGGAACGCCATGATGCTGATATCGATGATGTCCGTCAGGGCAATGGGACCGAAGTTGGAAAAAAGTTTCTGCGCCAGTATGACGGCCTGATCCATCCTGATCCCTCCTGTTCTGAGTGCATAGTAACCCCGCTATCTTTGATATTATACTTGATTTACAGGACTGGCGCAAGGGCGGCAGGTGTGAATTTTTCCTGAATTTCTTTCCGACGGAATATGATTTCCTGTTTCCCCTGCGCAAGAAAGCCTTCGCCGCAGCACAGCGCTGCGGCGAAGGCTTTCTTCAACGGTTATGGCATCTCTCCGGAGAGATGTGTAAAGTAAAAACACTTTTACGATCTGCCTGGTTCAATTCAATCCGGTATAGCCCATGAGGAACTCGTCCACCTCCCGGGCTGCGGCGCGGCCCTCCTGGATGGCCCAGACCACCAGAGACTGGCCCCGGCGCATGTCTCCGGCGGAAAACACCTTTGGCACACCGGCGAAATAGCTCCCCGCCGGTGTCTTGACGTTTGAGCGCTCGGTGAGCTCTAGGCCGAAGGCCTCCGGCACCTCTTTCCGGGGACCCAGGAACCCGGCGGCAATGAGCAGGAGCTGGCAGGGACGGGTCTCCTCCGTGCCGGGAACAGGCTTGAGATCATCGCCAAGCTTCACGGTCTCGATGGCTGTCAGGTTATGATCCTTGTCTGAGATCAGCCGGGTGACCGTGGTTTGGTAGATCCGGGGATCGGCCCCGAATTTGGCGATGGCCTCCTCCTGACCGTAGTCGGTCTTGCAGACGCGGGGCCACTCGGGCCATGGATTCCGCTCTCCCCGGCAGTCAGGAGCCTTTGGCATCATCTCCAACTGGACCAGGCTCCTGCAGCCGTAGCGGATACTGGTGCCCACACAGTCATTTCCGGTGTCACCGCCGCCGACGATGACCACGTCCTTCCCCCGGGCCGAGACGTATTTACCGTCCTTCAGGTCGGAGTCCAGCAGGCTCTTGGTGGTTGCGGAGAGAAAATCAATTGCAAAGCGGACTCCCTTGACATCCCGGTTCTCCACCTTCAGGTTCCGGGGCTGACCCGCGCCGCAGCAGAGGACGACGGCGTCAAGCCGCTCCAGCAGCTCCCGGGGGCAAAGTCCCTGCCCACCTCCACGCCGGTCTGGAAGCGGATGCCTTCGGCCTCCATAAGCTGGGCGTGGCCACGGCTGTTCAACTGGGCGGCCGCGGCCAGGCCGGAGGGGCCGGATCCCACCACCGCCGTGTTCTCCACCATGGCCGAGTCCGAACCGGCGGCGTTCACCACGGGCAGGATCTTGTCCCCCTCCCGGGCCAGCATCCGGTCGATGTTGCCCCGGATGGTGTTGATCTCGCCGTTGTGGAGGAGCATCCGGTTTGGGTGGGCCCGCTCCCAGGAGGGGTTTGTGTTGGTGGAAAAGCGGGAGTGGACCAGGGCAATGGCGCTTTTGTAGTCCGGGCTCTGGAGATCCCGGTAAAACTGCCGCAGCTGTCCCACCAGGAACATGCCCTTGTAGACGATGGTCCGGCTGGACTGAGAGACCACGTAGGTCTCCCCGCCCGACTGCTCAAAGGCCCGGCGGGCCACATAGAGCTTCCGATCGAAGTCCAGGCCTCCGGCCACCTCCTCGGGACGGCGGACAAAGCCCTGCTCGATGCCGGGCGTCTTGGCCAGCGCCTTGTGCCCCAAGGTCTCCGGCTGCACGGGCACACTCCGCCATCCCAGGAACTTCATCCCCTCTTTGGCCGTGATGAGCTCAAACATCTTCTTGGCCTGGCTGCGCTTGAGGGTATCCCGAGGGACGAAAAACATGCCCACGCCGTCGCCGGTCTTGCCCTCGGCGTCCTTGCCGGCCCGGTGTTCCAGCTTCTCCACGATCTTCAGCGCGTGGTCTACCGTCTGATGGGATTTACGGCCCTGAATGTCCACCACCGCGCCGATGCCGCAGGCGTCATACTCGAAGGCGGGGTCGTACAGCCCCTGCCGCTTATATCCCTCTGTTCTCGTCTCTGCCATTCGTATTGCCCATTTCCGGGTGAACTCCGTCGGACTTGGCCGCCGGGGCGATGGGTTTTTACAAGACGGCGCAGATACGCTCCACAGCCTTCCGGGTCGCCTCGGCCTCTCCAAAGGCGGTCAGCCGGATGTGTCCCTCTCCACTTGGGCCGAAGCCAGCGCCGGGGGTAGTGACCACATGGGCCTCCTGCAAAAGCCGGTCGAAGAAGTCCCAGGAGGGTATCCCAGCCGGAGTCTTGACCCAGACGTAAGGCGAGTCCACCCCGCCGGAGACGGTGAGTCCGGCCTCGGCCAGCCCTGTGCGGATAACCCGGGCGTTCTCCTGGTAAAAACGCAGGTTTTCCGCCACCTGGGCCTGCCCTTCCGGGGTGTAGACCGCCTCGGCCCCCCGCTGAACCACATAGGGCACGCCGTTGAACTTTGTGCACTGGCGGCGGTTCCAAAGCTGGTTGAGCTGGGCCCCGTCCCGCTCCAACTCCCGGGGCACCACGGTGTAGGCGCAGCGGGTGCCGGTGAAGCCAGCGGTCTTGGAGAAGGAGCGGAACTCGATGGCGCAGGTCCGGGCCCCCTCGAGTTCAAAGATGGACCGGGGCGCGCCCGGCGAGGTGACGAAGGCCTCATAGGCGGCGTCGTAGAGGATGACCGCCCCGGTGCGGTTGGCGTAGTCCACCCACTCCTGGAGCTTTGTCCGGGAAATGACCGTGCCGGTGGGGTTGCTTGGGAAGCACAGGTAGATGAGGTCCGGCTCTCCCTCCGGCAGGGCCGGGGCAAAGCCGTTCTCCTCGGTGCAGGGCATGTAGAGAAGACGGGACCACCGGCCGGTGGCCGGATCGTACTCCCCCGCCCGGCCCGCCATGACGTTGGAATCTACGTAGACCGAGTACACCGGGTCGCACACCGCCGCCACGCAGTCGGGGGCGAAGAGGTCCACGATGTTGCCGCAGTCGCTCTTGGCACCGTCGGAGACAAAGATCTCCCCCGGGGCAACGTCCACCCCCCGGGCCTGATAGTCGTTCCTGGCGATGGCCGCGCGGAGGAATTCATAGCCCTGCTCTGGGCCGTAGCCGTGGAAGCCCTCTGCCGTCCCCATCTCCACCACAGCCTTGGCCATGGCGGCGGTGACGGCGGCGGGCAGGGGCCGGGTCACGTCTCCGATCCCCAGGCGGATGAGGGAGACCTCCGGATGGGCAGCCGTATAGGCCGCCGTGCGGCGGGCGATCTCAGAGAACAGATAGCTGCCCGGAAGCTTGAGAAAGTTGTCGTTGATATGGGCCATGGTGCGCTCCTCCTTATTTCTCGTCTGTCGGCCACTCGCCCTCGAATACAGTGACGGCGGGGCCTGTCATGTACACATGTCCGTCGCTCTCGTCCCAACGGATGGAGAGCTCGCCCCCCAGCAGCCGGACGGTCACGGTGCGGTCGGTCTTTCCTGCGAGGACAGCGGCCACGGCGGAGGCACAGGCTCCGGTGCCGCAGGCCAGGGTCTCCCCGCTCCCCCGCTCCCACACCCGCATGTTCAGCCGCCCCCGGTCCAGTACCTCCACAAACTCGGTGTTGGTCCGGTCGGGGAAGCTGGGGTGCCGCTCAAAGCAGGGGCCGAGGGCGGCCAGATCCAGATGCTCTACGCCGCTCAAAAAGGTAACGGCGTGGGGGTTGCCCATGGATACGGGCCTCACCTCATAGGGTCGGCCCATGATCTGGAGGGTGCGCCCCTCCTGGGGCACGGGCTTGCCCATATCCACCGTCACAGAGTCCACCGCGCCGTCCGAGACATGGAGCTCCAGGGTCTTGATACCTGCCAGGGTCTCCACAGTGAGAGTGGTCTTGTCCGTCAGGGCTTTGTCGTAGACAAACTTACCCACACAGCGGATACCGTTGCCGCACATCTCCCCCTCCGAGCCGTCCGCGTTGAACATCCGCATCCGGAAGTCCGCCCGCTCGGAGGCGCAGATGCAGATGAGCCCGTCGCTCCCCACGCCGAAGTGCCGGTCGGAGATCTGACGGGCCAGCTCGGGGAGGTGCTGGGGAACCTCCCGGGTGGCATCCAGATAGATGTAGTCGTTGCCCAGCCCCTGCATCTTGGTGAATTTCATCAAAGGCCCTCCTCCTTGAAAGTCTTTCACTTGCTAAAGTGTGGATGGAGATGAACGGCGGCAGTCAAGCCGTCTGACTGCCGCCGTATGGCGATAATGGGAAAGACCGCCTCGTCTTTACATATTATGTTTCCGTCCGATCACAGAGTCCATATCCCGTCGATGATCATCTGAGCGGTCTGGATCAGCTTTGCGCCGGAATCCATGCTCTTCTTCTGGAGAAACCGGTGGGCCTGTTCCTCGGCCATGCCGTGGCGGTCCATCAGGACCATTTTGGCCTGCTCGATGACCGCCTGCTCCTCGGCGGAGCGCTGGGGCCGGACATACTTTTCCATTCGGTGCCCCATCTGGAGAAGCATCCGCACCGAGGCCACCAGGTCGCTGCGTGAGACCGGGGCGGCCAGCCGGAAGATCTCGTCGTTGCCCATGAGGTTGAGCATGCTCTGAATCGCCACTACCAGCATGGAGCAAGAGCTGGGCAGATCGTCGAACAGGGTCTCGGCCGTCTCGTCGCTGAGCTTGTAGCCACAGACCACCGTGGTCACACGCTGCTTGTGGACCAGCCGCTTCACCTCCGCGGCGGAGCGGCAGATCAGACAGTCGCCCAGGCCGGCGGTCTCCAGGATCTCCCGGATCCGGTCGGCGCTCTTCTCGCGTTCAAAGGCGAGAATCACCTTTTCCATCTTTTCTCACTCCTTCCCGCCAAGGAGTCCAGGGCGCGGGCACGCTGGGGAAAACTCGTCCCCCGCCGGGGATCGGACGGCATCAATAGTTGATGATGTATTTCTCCCGCTCCCAGGAGGAGACCCGGGTACGGTACTCATCCCACTCCTTCATCTTGCCTTCGATGTAGTTCTCGGCCACGTGCTTGCCCAGGGTATCCAGGATCAGCTGGTCGTCCTCCATGGCGTGGATGGCCTCCTCCAGGGAGCCGGGCAGGGCGTCGATCCCGGCGGCCTCCCGGGCGGCGCTGTCCATTTCAAAAATATTTTCGGTGATCTCGGCAGGGGGGACCATGCCCTTTTCAATGCCGTCCAGTCCGGCGGCCAGACAGACCGCCAGTTCCAGATAGGGGTTGCAGCTGGGATCGGGAGAGCGCAGCTCCACCCGGGTGCCCATGCCCCGGGAGGCGGGGATCCGGATGAGGGCGGAGCGGTTGGAGGCCGACCAGGCCAGGTAGCAGGGGGCCTCATAGCCGGGGACCAGCCGCTTGTAGGAGTTGACCAGGGGGTTGGTGACGGCGGCAAAGCCCTTCACGTGATGGAGCAGTCCGGCGATGAAGCTGTAACACTCCTTGGACAGCCCCTTCTCCCCGTCGGGATCGGCAAAGACGTTTTTGCCGTCCTTGAAGAGGGACATGTTGGTGTGCATGCCGGAGCCGCTGACACCGAAGATGGGCTTCGGCATGAAGGTGGCGTGGAGACCGTTCTTCTGGGCCAGGGTCTTGACGGTGAGCTTGAAGGTCATGATATTGTCGGCCGCCCGCAGCGCCTCGGCATACTTAAAGTCGATCTCATGCTGGCCGGCGGCCACCTCGTGATGGCTGGCCTCGATTTCAAACCCCATCTGTTCCAGAGCCAGGCAGATCTCCCGCCGAGTGCCCTCGCCGTGGTCCAGGGGACCCAGGTCAAAATAACCGGCCTCGTCATTGGTCTTGGTGGTGGGCTTGCCCTCCTCGTCGGTCTGAAAAAGGAAGAATTCCGCCTCCGGGCCCACGTTGAAGGTGTCGTAGCCCATGCTCTTGGCCTTGGCCAGAACCTTCTTTAAAACGCCCCGGGGGTCGCCCACAAAGGGGGTGCCGTCGGGATTGTACACGTCGCAGATGAGGCGGGCCACCTTGCCCTGCTGTGGCCGCCAGGGGAAGATGGTGAAGGAGTCCAAATCGGGATAGAGGTACTGATCGGACTCGTTGATGCGGACGAATCCCTCGATGGAGGAGCCGTCCAGCATGATCTGATTGTTTACAGCCTTCTCGATCTGGGAGGCGGTGATGGACACGTTCTTGAGCTGTCCGAAGATGTCGGTGAACTGCATGCGGACAAATTCGATCTCCTGCTCTCTCACGATCCGGATGATGTCTTCCTTGGTGTAAGCCATAATAAGGCTCCCCTTTCCACGTTAAAATCATAGCCGCCGGGGATAAATAAAAGAAGAAGGCGCTCCGCCCGCTGGGGTCGGAACGCCTTCGTTCTCAACTGATAAGCTGAGTATAAAGTTTTTGTTTCCCCTTGTCAAGAATTTTCCTCCGAAAAACGCATTTTTGTGGCATCTATCAAGGGTCACGCCCTGTAAAAGCCCCGGTTTTATGCAAGTCGGAAGCAAAAGAACTGCAAATGACCGTCCAAAGACCCGATTTGCATTTTTCCCGGTCCGAACCTTTCCTTTTTTTCATTTCCATGGTATGATAAAAAGTAAAATTTTGTACCGAAAGAGAGCGCGATTTCGTATGAGTGAGCACAGCCCGATCCATGCCCCCATCCCCGGCCTGGGCCTTCGCAGCCTCAAGACGGCCATTGCGGCCACTCTCACCGCACTGCTTTATGCCTTCCTGCCGGGACGCAACCCCACTTTTGCCTGCATCGGCGCTATTTTCGGCCTGGGCAGCGACATGGGGGATTCCTGGCGCAACGGTGGCAACCGTCTCATCGGCACCATCATCGGCGGCTTCCTGGGCATGGGCCTGTTTTGGACAGAGCACCTGATCTTCTCCGACGGGAATTACTATTTCCGTCTGCTCCTGCTCTTTCTGGGGGTCATCGTTCTGGTGTCCCTGTCCGTGGCCTTCCGCTGGCCCGGCGCAGTGCAGCCGGGCGGGGTAGTGCTGTGCATCATTCTCTTCAACACCCCTGTCAACCACATCGAATACGCCCTCAACCGCATGCTGGATACCGGGATCGGCGTACTGATCGCCCTGCTGGTGAATCTGCTGCTTCCCCGGCAGCGGCTGGAGAAGTGGCTGGGACTAGACCGGCGGCAGGAGACCGCCCCTTCAGAAAGGGGCTGACTGCGCCTGTCCCTGCGAAAGGAGGCAGTCGATGAACTGGAAATCACGCGCGTCGCAGCTCAAAATCGACATTCCCGCCATTTTTCTGGCCATGAAGGATCCGGAGACGCCGCCGGGTGCCAAGCTTCTGGCCGGACTGACCGTGGCTTATGCACTCTCTCCCGTGGACCTCATCCCGGACTTCATCCCCGTGCTGGGGTATCTGGACGACCTGCTTCTTCTCCCCGTTCTGGCGGCGGGTGCCATTGCCCTGATCCCAAAGCCGGTGATGGCCGACTGCCGGGCCAGGGCCGCCGGCATGTGGGCGGCCGGAAAACCCAAAAAGTGGTATTTCGCCCTCCCGATCCTGGCCGTCTGGTTTTTACTGCTCATTTTTATTGGAAAGGCCGTCTTATTTTGACGGCATGGAGGAAACACATGACAAAAAAGGAAATCACCTATCCTGTGGAGGCTCCCGGCACTCTGCTGGAGTTTTTGCTGGCCCATGTCTCCGGCCAGTCCCGCAACAGCGTCAAGCACCTGCTCTCCCGTGGCCAGGTGCTGGTGGACAACCGCCCCCAGACCCGCTTCGACCGCGCCCTGACCCCCGGCCAGACCGTCACGGTCCTGCCCCAAGCCAAGGGGGCAGCTCTTCCCTTCCCCGTCCTCTATGAGGACGACGGGCTTATCGCAATACAGAAGCCAGCAGGGCTTTTGTCTGTGGCCACAGAGACAGAAAAATACCGCACCGCCTACCGCATGGTCACCGACTATCTCCGGGCCCGGGACCCCCGCGCCCGGATCTTCATCGTCCACCGCCTGGACCGGGACACCTCGGGCGTCCTCCTCTTCGCCAAGAACGAGGAGCTCAAGCACCAGCTTCAGGACCGCTGGAACGCCCTGGTGAAAAAGCGGGGCTACTGGGCGGTGGCCGAGGGGGCCGGTCTGCCCGACAGCGGCGTCTGCCGCACCCAGCTCCAGGAGAACCGGGTCCACCGGGTGTACTCCGCCAGGGGAGACGACGGGAAAGAGGCGGTCACCCGCTACCACGTTCTGGCCCGCCGGAACGAGTATGCTCTGGCCAACGTGGAACTGGAAACCGGCCGGAAGAATCAGATCCGCGCCCACCTTTCCGAGCTGGGCCACCCCGTGGCAGGCGACAAGAAGTACGGCGCGGCCTCCGATCCCATGGGCCGTCTGGCGCTCCACGCCTATGTCCTCTCCCTCACCGATCCCAGGAACGGGAAGCTGCTCACCCTTTCCTCCCCACCTCCCGAGTGGTTCCGCCGGATGTTCCCGGGTCGGGCCTGGAAGAACGCATGATTTTTTCAAACTTACCATTCTGTTTTTTGCTGGCTTTTCCTTTTTTGTGTGCTATAATGTTTCCTATCGAAGAACGGAAACGGAGGGTCTTTCCATGACAGATCTTCACTACTTACAGCTGCTCTCCCGGAGCTACCCCACCGCGCTGGCCGCCTCTGCGGAGATCATCAACCTCAATGCCATCTGCTGCCTGCCCAAGGGGACAGAGTATTTCTTCAGCGACCTCCACGGGGAGTACGACGCCTTCAGCTACCTGCTCTCCAGTGCCTCCGGCATCCTGCGGGACAAGATCGAGGATCTGTTCTCCCGCTCGGTGTCGGAAAAGGAGCGGGAGGAGCTGGCCATGCTCATTTACAGCCCTGCGGACACCCTGGCCCGGTTCCGAAGCGAGATGAGCCCGGATGCCTACGACAACTGGTGCCGCATTGCCATCTACCGGCTGGTGCAGGTGTGCAAGGTGGTCTCCTCCAAGTATACCCGCTCCAAGGTGCGCAAAAAGATTCCGGGCAACTTTTCCTACGTCATCGACGAGCTGCTCCACGCCGACACCGAGGAGAACAAGGAGCGCTATTACGAGGAGATCATCCGCTCCATCGTCTCCACCGGAACCTCGGACGCCTTCATCACCCAGTTCTGTGCCCTCATTCAGGAGTGCAGCGTGGACATGCTCCACATCCTGGGCGACATCTTTGACCGCGGCCCCCACGCCGACCGCATTCTCGATGAGCTGCGCCGGTTCCACGACGTGGACATCCAGTGGGGCAACCACGACATCGCCTGGATGGGCGCCTACTTGGGCAACCAGGTCTGTGTGGCCAGTGTCCTGCGCCGGGGGGTCAGCTACAACAACTTCGATCTTTTGGAGGACGGCTACGGCATCAATCTGCGGCCCCTGTCCATGTTCGCCGCCGCCGTGTACGGAGCCGACCCCTGCACTCGCTTCGCCCCCCATGTGCTGGACGAAAACATCTACGATCCCGTGGACACCGAGCTGGCGTCCAAGATGCACAAGGCCATGGCGGTCATTGAGATGAAGCTGGAGGGGCAGCTCCTCCGCCGACACCCCGAGTACGAGATGGATGACCGCATCCTCCTGCCCAGGATCAACTTCGACGAGTGGACGGTAGAGGTGGACGGAAAGAGCTACGCCATGCTGGACCAGTCCTTCCCCACCATCGACCCCGCCGACCCCCTGGCCCTGACTCCGGGGGAGCAGGAGCTCATCGATCAGCTCACCGCCTCCTTCCGCCACAGCAACCTGCTGCGCAAGCACATGCGGTTCCTGCTGAGCAAGGGCAGCATGTATAAGGTGGTCAACGGCAATCTCCTCTACCACGGCTGTATCCCCATGAAGCCGGACGGCTCTTTCGACGAAGTGCCGGTGGACGGCCGGGCCGTCAAAGGCAAGGAATATCTGGACGTTCTCAGCGCCAAGGTGCGCCTGGCCTTCTATGGGGAGAAGGACACCCCGGAGCACCGGGACGCGGTGGACCTGTTCTGGTACCTCTGGGCGGGACCCCGCTCCCCCCTCTTCGGCAAGAGCAAGATCTCGGCCTTCGAGCGTTACTTCATCGCCGAGCCGGAGACTCATGTGGAGATCTACAACCCCTATTACACCCTGGTGGATCACCGGGAGGTCTGCGAGATGATCCTCCGGGAGTTCGGCCTGAGCGCGGCCCACTCCCACATCGTCAACGGCCATGTGCCAGTGAAGGAGCGGGAGGGGGAAAGCCCCATCCGGGGCGGCGGGCTGCTCTTCGTCATCGACGGCGGCATCTCCAAGGCCTACCAGCGCCAGACCGGATTCGGGGGCTACACCCTCATCTACAACTCCCACCATCTGGCCCTGGCCCAGCACAAGCCCTATAATCTTATCAAAAACAACCCCCGGAACAGCGCGCCCAAGGTGCGCATCGTAGAGGCTATGCCAAAGCGGGTCCTGGTGGGCGACACCGACACCGGCGCCCGCCTCCGGGAGCAGATCCGCTGTCTTCAGGATCTGCTCTCCGCCTATCGGGACGGCACCATCAAGGAACAGGGCGAATAAAAACACAGAGGCGGCGAACGCACGGGTTTGCCGCCTCTTTTGCGTTATTCACAAAAAGTTTACGTTACATTTATATAACATTACCAAAACCCTCTTGCATTCCTTGAAAAAAGGGACTATACTGAAGTCACTTCAAAAGGAAAGGGGGCTGTGCATAGAATGAAATACGAGAACACCCACCGCGTGGGTGATGTAGACGATCTGATCTTCTCCGGCAAGACGGTCATCCCCAGCGAGCGGTAAAAAAGAAAACAATCCACGGCAAAGAAGCGACCACACCTTGGTGCCGGGTGTGGCTTTTTTGTACCTTTTTAAGCGACGGGTTATTTTGTCCCGCCGTGTTTTTTCGCGTTTTTTCAGAAAATCGTTCGGCTTTTGCATGGATTCTTCCGCCCGAACGTGGTATCCTTTTCTCAGAGGCGAAAAGGAGGCCGGGGCGATGCAGAAGAAAAAAATGATTTGGGCGGTGACGCTGGCGGGTACCCTGGCGCTGCTGGCCGGCCTGGCGCTGCTCCTGGGCTCCACCGGCTTTTTTGAGGCCGCCCGCTCCCAGGAGGGGCTCCGCCGCTATATTGAGCGCTACACACCTCACTCCCACCTGGTTTTTTTCGCGCTCCAGCTCTCCTCCGTCATTTTGGCTCCCATCCCCAGCAATGTAATTGCGGCGGTGGGCGGGCTCCTCTTCGGCACCCTTCCGGCATTTTTTCTCACCGCCGGGGCCGTGCTGCTGGGCTCGGCCATCGTCTTTGCCCTGGGCCGCGCTCTGGGCCGCCCCTTCGCCGAGCGCTTTATCAGCCGGGGCAGGCTGGAAAAATATGCGGAGGTCATCCGCCGGAAGCGGAACACCTTTTTCTTTTTGGCCTTTCTCTTCCCCTTTTTTCCCGATGACCTGCTGTGCATCGCGGCGGGGCTGACCGACATCCCCTTCTCTCAGTTCTTCCTGCTGGCAGCCTTGGCCCGGCCCTGGGGACTCCTGGCGGCCTCGGCCTTGGGCGGCTCCGCCCTCAGCATTCCCGTCTGGGGCATGGTCCTTTTGGGGGCGGCCGCTCTGGCGCTCTTCCTCGTGGCCCTCAAATACGGGGACCGGTTCGAAGCCGCCCTCATGGACCGGCTCAAAAAAGAGAAGTAGGGTCGTCCGACTGCGGCCCCTGCTCCAGAATGACCGGCCCGGAGGTGTAGTCCAACCCTCCGGGCCGCACTGTTTCAAAGCACAGTCCGTAGAGGTCGGTCCCCCGGCGCTCCAGGGCAAAAAGCCGCTGGGCCTCCGGCGGGAATTCGCTGATGTGGGCGGGTTTGGTCAGGATGGGCAGCGCGGCGCGGGACTTCATCTCCCGGAGGAGGGCCATCCCCCGGCCGTTCGTCCCCAGCACCCGCAGGTACTCCGGGCGGGCGGGCCGGTCGGCCGCCGTCAGACCCAGAAATGCCCAGATGGCCAGCCGCCGGAGCCGTGCATGAACATAGCGGCGGGTCTTGGCCAGGCGGTAGAACTCCTCCAGACTCTCCGCCTCCCCCGCCGCCCGGACCAGGCGGGCGGGCAGCCCCTCTTTAACGCCGCTGTCGGGCAAGGCGGCAAAGTCTGCCTCTCCCATGGTCCGCAACCGGGCAAGGACCGCCCGCTGGATCCGGCTGCGATCCGCGATCCCCACCGCCTTCAGTGTCTCGGGCGCGCCGGCGGGCATCCAGGGAACCATCTCATCCCACTTCCCCTTCTTGGCCAGCTCCCGCAGCGCAGAGGCAGAGGCGAAACCGCCTGCAGGAGAGTCGCTGTCATGGGAAACACCTTCCCGGACAATCGCCAGTGCGCCCAGTCGTCCTCCTGTTGCCCGGAGATATTCCACCCCCAGGCTGTCGTTGGGCCCCCGCAGCAGCTCCGCCCGCTTCCCCACGCATTTTACCAGGGCACGCTGCCTCGCCTCCGCAAAGGAAATTCCCTTGTCTAACTCTGCCCGAAGGGCGTTTCGGTATGCTTCGCTCTCCAGTCCGGCCGCCAGTACCCGCAGGGAGGCCAGATCTCCGCTCTCACTGCCGAAGGAGATGGTATCCACCACCCCGGTGGCCTCCAACACGGCCACAGCTCCCCGGGCGAAGCCCTCCGCCGAGGAGATGGCCCAGGGCAGGGGAAGCTCCAGCACCAGGTCGGCCCCGCCCTCCAGCGCCAGCCCGGCCCGGGTCCACTTGTCCGCCAGGGCGCACTCTCCCCGCTGCACCCAGCTTCCGCTCATGACGCACACCACCGGTTTGTCCTCTCCCAGCAGTGCCCTGGTCTGTGCAATATGATGGGCGTGTCCCAGGTGGAACGGGTTGTATTCGGCGGTAATTCCAACGGCTTTCATAAGATTCCTCCAAAACTTCCCCTGGTTTTTGTTTTCTTTTCCCAAGAAAAATGAGTTGTTCTTTTCCGAAAAAAGTTATACAATAAAACTAATGGGTTTTCCCCACTATCTGGTTAAAAATTTAACACGTTTTCTGCTCAATGACAAGCTATCCGCAACATTTTTATTTGAAGGAGAGACCAACCAATGAAAATCCTTGTGATCAATGCCGGCAGCTCTTCCCTGAAGTATCAGCTCATGGACTCCGTCAGCCATGACGTGCTGGCCAAGGGTCTGTGCGAGCGAATCGGTATTGATGGCCGTCTGACCCACAAAGTCCCCGCCAAGGACGCTAAGTATGAGTTCAACATTGCCATGCCCACTCACTCCGAGGCCATCCAGTCCGTGCTGGACGCCCTGGTTTCCCCCGAGCACGGCGTGATCGCAGACGTCAAGGAGATCGATGCAGTGGGTCACCGGGTGGTCCACGGCGGCGAGGCCTTTGCCCAGTCCGTGCTCATCACCGACGACGTGATGAAGGCCATCGAGGACTGCATCCCCCTGGCACCTCTCCACAATCCCGCTAATATCACCGGCATCCGGGCCTGCCAGAAGGTCATGGGCAACGTGCCCATGGTCGCCGTGTTCGACACCGCCTTCCATCAGACCATGCCCGAAAAGGCCTATCTCTATGCGCTGCCCTACGAGTACTACGAGAATGACAAGGTCCGCCGCTACGGCTTCCACGGCACCTCTCACCGCTATGTCTCCGCCCGGGCCGCCGCCATGCTGGGCAGGGACGCCAAGGAGCTGAAGATCATCACCTGCCACCTGGGCAACGGCTCCTCCGTCTCCGCTGTGGACTGCGGCAAGAGCGTGGACACCTCCATGGGCTTCACTCCCCTGGCCGGTCTGCCCATGGGCACCCGCTCCGGCGATCTGGACGCCGGGATCCTGGAATACCTGATGACCAAGTACGACATGGACATCAAGGAGATGCTGAACATCCTCAACAAGAAGTCCGGCGTGCTGGGCATCTCCGGCGTCAGCTCTGACTTCCGCGACCTGGAGGATGCCGCCAAGGAGGGCAACCACCGCGCCGAGCTGGCTCTGGAGTCCTTCCAGTACAACGTCAAGAAGCTCATCGGCGCCTATGCCGCCGCCATGGGCGGCGTGGATGCCATCGTCTTTACCGCCGGTGTGGGCGAGAACGACATGGGCACCCGGATGGCCGTGGCCTCCGGCCTGGAGTTCATGGGCGTGAAAATGGACGCTCAGGCCAACAGCACCCGGGGCAAGGAGGCCGTCATCTCCGCGTCCGACTCCAAGGTGAAGGTCCTCCTCATCCCCACCGACGAGGAGCTGATGATCGCAACCGACACCGCCGAAATCGTGGGCAGCTTGTAAATCTCACATCCTGCTGATCAGGGGGGCGCGCGGCTGAGCTGCGCGCCCCCCTTTTTTTCTGTGCAGAGTCTCCGATCAAAGAGGGCGTCAT
Organism: Candidatus Pseudoscillospira sp. SGI.172; assembly: GCF_050313575.1. Lineage (NCBI taxonomy): Bacteria > Bacillati > Bacillota > Clostridia > Candidatus Pseudoscillospira > Candidatus Pseudoscillospira sp. SGI.172. Next base: position 35,608 of record NZ_JBNPLQ010000015.1, read on the forward strand.
CGTTTTGAAGCGATGACGCCCTCTTTGATTCAGTCACGTGTGTGCTGCGCGTTTCCATTGCACCCTGGGCCAGCATGGCGTTGACCGTCCCCAACCGGCTTCGCCGGCCGGGGACCGCTTTCCTTTTTCATGCTCGCTCGGCACAAAACCTCCCCCTGCGGCGAGATTCCCAGCGCAGGGCGCCGCCCCATCCGCAATGGGCCCAGCCTAGCCGGCTTTCCCTTACATCACGCCCTGGGCCAGCATGGCGTCGGCCACTTTCAGGAAGCCGGCAATGTTGGCGCCCGCCACCAGGTTGCCCTTCATGCCGTATTTCTCAGCAGCCTGGGAGGCGTTTTGGTAGATGCTCACCATGATTCCGTGAAGCTTCTCATCCACCTCGTCAAAGGTCCAGGACAGCCGCAGGGAGTTCTGGCTCATCTCCAGACCGGAGGTGGCCACGCCGCCGGCATTGGCCGCCTTGGCAGGGGCAAACAGCACGCCTGCCTTCTGGAATACCGCCACAGCCTCGGGAGTGGAGGGCATGTTGGCACCCTCGGACACGGCGATGCAGCCGTTGGCCACCAGAGCCTTGGCCCCAGCCTCGTCCAGCTCGTTCTGGGTGGCGCAGGGCAGCGCCACATCGCAGGGCACTGTCCAAATGCCGCGGCAGCCCTCCACGTACTTCGCAGTGGGCACATAGTCCAGATAAGTCTTGATCCGGGCCCGCTTGACCTCTTTGATCTCCTGCATGACCTTGTAGTCGATGCCGTTTTCATCCACGATATAGCCGCTGGAATCGCTCATGGCCACCACAGTGGCACCTAGCTGGGCAGCCTTCTGGTTGGCGTAAATGGCCACGTTTCCGGAGCCGGAGACGACCACCCGCTTGCCCTGGAAGGACTGACCTGCACCCTTGAGCATTTCCTGGGTGAAGTAGCATACGCCGTAGCCGGTGGCCTCGGTACGGGCCAGAGAGCCGCCAAAGGTGAGGCCCTTGCCGGTGAGCACGCCGGTGAACTCGTTGCGGATGCGCTTGTACTGGCCGAACAGGTAGCCGATCTCCCGGCCGCCCACGCCGATGTCGCCGGCGGGCACGTCGGTGTCGGGACCGATGTGGCGCTGAAGCTCGGTCATGAACGCTTGGCAGAAACGCATGATCTCCCCGTCGGACTTTCCCTTGGGATCAAAGTCGCTGCCGCCCTTGCCGCCGCCCATGGGCAGCGTGGTCAGGGCGTTTTTGAAGGTCTGCTCAAAACCAAGGAATTTGATGATGGACAGGTTCACGCTGGGGTGGAACCGCAGGCCGCCCTTATAGGGGCCGATGGCGGAGTTGAATTCCACCCGATAGCCCCGGTTGACCTGCACCTTTCCGCTGTCGTCCACCCAGGATACCCGGAACTGAACGGTACGTTCAGGCTCTACCAGCCGCTCGACGATCCCGCTCCGCTCCAGCTCGGGACGGCACGCTACTACCGGCTCCAGAGACTCCAGTACCTCCAGAACGGCCTGGAGAAACTCCGGCTCATGGGCGCTCTTTTTTTCCAGCGCCTCATAGACGCCTTTCAGGTACGCGCTGTTCAATGCCATATGGACCAAACTCCTTTGCTTGGGACGGGTCCCGTGTTCCGGCCCGCCAAATTTTGACCTCTCGGCCTCTCCCTTGAGATTGAATTTATTATACACTTCGATTCGCTAAAGCACAATAAAAAAATGAAATTTTCAAATCCAAAACTTTCAAAAAAAACACCCCGGCGGTTTCCCGTCGGGGTGTGATGGACCGTGCAGGTCACTTGTGCTTTTTCTCCAGGGTCTCCTCCCACAGCCGGTCAGCCGAGGGCTTCCAGTTGGCGGCATACTGCACGCACTTTTCGCACAGGTGCTCAGCAGACTCAGGGGACTGGAGATCGGTGGAATGGGCGCCTGTGGCCTTGACCAGCTCCTGCAGACGCTCCGGGTTTTCCAGCATCGGGCAGGGGCGGAGCATGTTGTCGTTGAAGGGCTGGTTGTCATGATAGGCCTGGAAGAGGGGGCTCTTCAGCGCTTCCATAAGGGTACAGTCATGGATATTACAGTTGGAGTAGTGAATGAACACGCAGGGGTCCACGTCACCGTTGGCGTTGATGTGCAGGTAGTGACGTCCTCCGGCGATGCATCCGCCGATGTATTCGGCATCGTTCTGGAAGTCCAGGGAGAAGATGGCCTTGGTCTCTCGGAACCCGCGGATCCGGCGGTAGACTGTCTCCCGCTGCTCGGGGGTGGGCATCAGTGCGGGGACGGCGTCGTTCCCAACGGGCATGTAGTGGAAGAACCACACGAAGAGAGCGCCCAGGTCGATCATGTGGTCAAAGAACTTCTCGCTGCTGATGTCGTTGTAGTTGACGCTGGTGTAGCAGGCGGAGATCCCGAAGGGGAGGTTGTGCTCCTTCAAAAGCGCCATGGCGTGGGTGACCTTTTCATAAACCCCGGGGCCGCGGCGGCTGTCGTTGGCCTCCTCAAAGCCCTCCAGGGAAATGGCGGGGATAAAATTCTTCACCCGCAGCATCTCACGACAGAAATCCTCGTCGATGAGGGTGGCATTGGTGAAGGAGAGAAACTCGCAGTCGGGGTGCATTTCGCACAGCTTCATGAGATCGGCCTTGCGCACCAGCGGCTCGCCGCCGGTGTATATGTACATGTAAATGCCAAGCTCCTTGCCCTGACGGATGATGGAGTCGATATCCTCCAGCGTCAGGTTCAGCTTGTTGCCGTATTCGGCGGCCCAGCAGCCGGTGCAGTGGAGGTTGCAGGCGGAGGTGGGATCCAGCAGGACGGCCCAGGGCACGTTGCAGTTCTCCCTCTTTGCAATGTCTTCCTGAATGGCGCTGCCGTTCAGGCTGGCGTTAACAATAAAATTGCGGAAAAAGACGTCACGGACTCCGGGATCCAACTCATAGACCCGCTCAATGAGCTGCCACCAGTTTCCTTTTTCCCGAATGGCGTTTCGAATGGCGCTCCGCTGCCCTTCATACCACCCGTCAGGGGAAAAACGATCGACCAAATCCATCAGTTTTGGAATGTTTTGTTCCGGGTCCTTCGACAGATAGCTCAGAGCGGTATTGACGGCTGCCGCCATCGCAGCCCTCTTTGCCTTGTCCATAGCTCCCATGAAAATCAACTCCATTCTTTTAGCTTGTACATCTCTTTTGGAATTTTATGTATTTTATCCCATGTTGATAACCTTGCCACACAATTATTATAATACTATATTTGCAGAAAATCAACACGTGTAGTTTAATTTTGTCGAAATTTTTCCCTCACGTTGTGAGAGCGGCAAAACTGTGGTACAATGACCAAATAACCAGTCCGACTTTTTCTTCCAGTTTCTGAAAGTGCGGTGATCCTGTTGATCAAAATCCAAAATATCTCCCTTTCGCTTGACAGCGCCGGGGAGGATCTGTGCAAGAAGGCCGCGAAGGCGCTGGGTGTCTCGCCCGACGCCCTGGGGCCGGTGCGGCTGCTCCGCCGCTCGGTGGACGCCAGAAAGAAAAGCGACGTCCGCTATATCTGCACGGTGGTGGCGGAGGCGGAGGACGAGGCCCGTCTGGTTCAGCGGGCCCACAGTCCCAACGTGACCCTCTGGATGCCGGAGCCCTATCGATTCCCCGCAGCGGGGCGGACCTCTCCCCTGCGGCCCGTGGTGGTGGGCATGGGCCCGGCTGGGCTTTTTGCCGCCCTCCTGCTGGCCCGGAACGGAATTCCATCCACCGTTCTGGAACGGGGCCGGGCCGTGGAGGAGCGGACGGCAGACGTGGAGCGTTTCTGGTCCGGAGGGGCTTTGGACGAGGGCTCCAACGTCCAGTTCGGGGAGGGGGGCGCGGGAACCTTCTCAGACGGAAAACTGAACACCGGTACACACGACCCACGAATTTCCGCCGTGCTGGAGGAATTTGTCCGCCACGGTGCGCCGGAGGACATTCTCTGGCAGCAAAAGCCCCACGTGGGCACCGACCTCCTCCGACAGGTGGTCAAAAGCATCCGGGAGGAGCTGCTGGCCCTGGGCTGCGACATCCGCTTCGGCCACCGGCTGACCGGTCTGACCATAGGCCCCGGCGGGCTGCGGTCCATCCGGGCGGAGGCCGGTGCGGAGCGCTATGAACTGGATTGCGACACGCTGGTGCTGGCCCCGGGCCACTCCGCCCGGGACACCTTCCGGATGCTGCGGGACGCCGGGATCCCCATGGAGGCCAAGCCCTTCGCCATCGGCTGCCGCATCGAGCACAGGCAGGCCGCCGTCTCCGAGGCCCAGTTCGGCCCCGCCTGGGAAAAGCTTCCCCCCGCCGACTACAAGCTGGCCTGCCACCTGCCCGGCGGCCGCTCGGCCTTCACCTTCTGCGTCTGCCCCGGCGGGCAGGTGGTAGCCGCCGCCTCGGAGGCAGGCGGGGTGGTCACCAACGGCATGAGCCTGCGGGCCCGGGACGGCGCGAACATCAACGGCGGCTTCCTGGTGGGGGTCTCCCCCGCCGACTTCGGTCCCGGCGTTCTGGACGGTGTGGCCTTCCAGGAGCAGTGGGAGCGCGCTGCCTTCGCCGCCGGGGGCGGCACCTACCGGGCTCCGGCCCAGAATGTGGGAGATTTCCTTTCCGGGCGGCCCTCCGTCCGCCTGTCCGGACTCTCCCCCACCTACCGCCCCGGCGTGACCCCGGGCAGTCTGGATCGCTGCCTCCCCCCCGCCGTCACAGACACCCTTCGGGCGGCGCTTTCCCTCTTTGACCGGAAACTCCGTGGCTTTGCAGATCCATCCGCCCTGCTCACCGGCGTGGAGACCCGCTCATCCTCCCCTGTCCGCATCCTGCGGGATCTCACCTTCCAGTCCCCTGTCCGGGGCATTTTCCCCTGTGGGGAGGGCGCCGGCTACGCCGGCGGCATCACCTCCGCCGCCGTGGACGGCATCCGGGTCGCGGAGGCGGTTGCCGCCGGTTCCCCAGACGCTCTTGCCGTATAAAAATTTCTCCCGCTCCAAACCCTAGGAGCGGGAGAAGATTTTCCTGTCTTTTCTTCTCCGGTTGTGTTATCTTGTTCTTTACATGCTTTGCTGTCGAAGCATGTCGGATCAGGAGGAAGGAAGAGTCAGCATGGGCAGAAAACAGTATGAACGAGGCATTTCTTACGATGATGAGCGGCAGCTCTATTATCTTTATATAGACCTGGGACGAGATGAGAACGGGGACCGCCAGCGCCGCTACCGCACCTTTCGCACGCTGGCCGAGGCCCGCAAGGTACAGAAGGACATTCTGGCCCAAAAGACCCGGGCCACGCTTCTGGTCCCATCTGACCTGACGCTGGACCAGTGGCTGGGGCGCTGGATGGACGAGATCGTCATCCCAAACCGGGCGGAGACCACTGCCTACGGCTATCAGAGGATCATCCAAAATCACATCTCCCCGGCGCTGGGGAGCATCCCGCTGCAAAAGCTGTCTCCCAGGGACCTGCAGCACTATTACGCCGAGTTGCTCCGCACCACTGGGCTCAGCGCCAACACGGTCCGCCGCCATCACGACCTGCTGTCCGCCGCCCTCCACGCCGCACAGAGGCTGGATCTTATCCTCCGCTCTCCCACGGAGCGGGTGGAGCCGCCCCGGGTCGTGCACAAGGAGACCCGTTATTACACCTCGGACACGCTCAAACGCCTGTACGAGTTGGCTGAGGGGAGCCATCTGGAAGTGGCGATCCATCTGGCCGGAAGCCTGGGCCTCCGCCGGGAGGAAATCTGTGGGCTCCGCTGGGAAAACGTGGACTTTCAGCTCCACAAGCTCCACATCTGTACCGCCCGAACCACCGCCGGGGGCCGTATCATCGAAAAGGAGACCAAAAACCGCTCTTCCACCCGGACGCTCCATATGGAGGAGGCCATCGAAGGGCTGCTCCGGCGCGAGGCCCGCCGCCAGCAGGACCGAAAACAGTTTCTGGGGGCCGCCTGGCCGGACAGCGGCCTGGTGCTGGTGGACGAGAGCGGGGTCCCAGTCTCCCCCAACGTCCTCTCCGTATCCTTCACCCGCTTCATCCGCGCCAACGGCCTGCCCCCAATCACGCTCCACGGTCTGCGCCACACCTTCGCCACCGTGGCCTCCGCCCAAGGCGCGCCTCTCTTCGACATCGGCAAGGCGCTGGGCCACTCCACCCCCGCCACCACCGGTCGAATCTACACTCACCTCTCCGACCAGCTCCACAGGGACACCCTGGACCGGGTTGCCGCCGCCCTCAAATAGAAAAGGAAGCGCCCCGCTGCGGGGCGCTTCCTTTTTCATCATGGATTCAGATCTCTTTCTTCCAGAGGCCGTGGAGATTGCAGAACGCATAGGCTGCCGCCGGATTCTCGCCGGGGGCCAGGGTGAAAACGGCGTGGGGAGCCTCGCCGGGGTTCAGCGCCTTCTTCTGGAAGCCGTGCTTCGTCTCCAGCACGATCCACTCGATAAAGTGCTCGGGGATCATGGGGTGCTCCACCGCACCCACCTTGACGGTGACCTGGCTGCCGGATATCTCCGCCACGGGCACATGCTTCTCCAAAGAGGCATCCACGGTGCCGGGGATCAGCTCCTTCATGGGTTCTCCGCAGCAGACCACAGGTACTCCCGCGTCCCGGAAATAGGTGATGATATTGCCGCAGTGGGCGCAAATGTAGAACTTCATACCGATTCCTCTCTTCTGATTTAGATTAAGACCGGTCCGTCAAGGGCCGATACTCCTGATGGCTGCCCACATACTGATAGGCGGGGCGGATGATCTTGCTCATGTTGATGAGCTCCTCGACGCGGTGGGCGCTCCAGCCGGCAATGCGGGCAATGGCAAAGATGGGGGTGTACAGCTCCAAAGGAAGATCCAGCATGTGATAGACGAATCCGGAGTAGAAGTCCACGTTGGCGGATACGCCTTTGTAGATCTTCCGCTCCCCCGAGATGACCTCCGGCCCCAGCCGCTCCACCAGAGAGTAGAGCTTGTACTCCTTCTCCCGCCCCTTTTCGGAGGAGAGCTTCTCCACGAAAGAGCGCAGTACGTTGGCCCGGGGATCAGACAGGGAATAGACGGCGTGTCCCATACCGTAAATGAGACCGGACCTGTCAAAGGCCTTTTTGTCCAGCAGAGCCTGGAGGTAGGCTCGCACCTCATCCTCGTCCTCCCAGTCCGCCACCTGGCGCTTCAGATCCTCGAACATCCGCACGACCTTGATGTTGGCGCCGCCGTGGCGGGGACCCTTCAGGGAGGCCAGCGCAGCCGCCATGCAGGAATAGGTGTCCGTCCCGGAAGAGGTCACCACATGGGTGGTAAAGGTGGAGTTGTTGCCGCCGCCGTGTTCAGCGTGGAGGATCAGACAGATGTCCAGCACATGGGCTTCCCAGTAGCTGTACTGAGAGTCTGGCCGAAGTAGGTGCAAAATATTCTCCGCCGTGGACAATTCCGGCCGGGGCGCGTGGATGAAGAGGCTGTTGCCCTCCTTATAATGGTAGGCCTGATAGCCATATACCGACAGCAGCGGAAAGACCGAGATCATCTGCAGGCACTGGCGCATGACGTTGGGCAGGCTGATGTCGTCGGCCCGGCGGTCGTAGGCGGCCAGATTGAGCACGCTGCGGGCCAGAGAATTCATAATATCGTGGCTGGGCGCTTTCAGCACCACGTCCCGCACAAAATTGTTGGGCAAAGAGCGGTAATATCCCAGCAGCCGGCGGAACTCCTCCAGTTGTCCACTGTCCGGCAGGTGTCCCAGAAGAAGCAGATAGGCGGTCTCCTCAAAGCCGAACCGGCCCTCCCGCAGGGTGCCCGCCACCAGCTCCTCCACGTCCACCCCGCGGAAATAGAGCTTTCCCTCACAGGGCACCTCCGTGCCGTCAGGGAGCTTGTCCTTGGCGTGGATGTCAGAGATCTCGGTCAGCCCGGCCAAAACGCCCTTGCCGTTGAGATCCCGAAGCCCACGCTTCACATCGTATTTGGTATAGTCGCCGGCATTGATGCGGCTGTTTCGTCTGGCTTCTGCGGCAATGGCCCGCACCTCGGGGGTCAAATCGCAGTAATTGGGATTACTTGCCATCTTATGCCTCCTTTTCCCATGTTTCTTCTCATGTAAACAAATTTAAAATATCATAAAAATGTTTCTAATTTATGAATATTTTGTCGTCATCCTTGTGTTTCGAAAGGCGAAATGTGTCAAGATTTCGTGAAGATCTTCCATTTTCACCCTTTTGTGCAGAAAAGGCGCGCCATTCGCTCTTTTTGCGAACAGCACGCCATTTTCAACGGTTTTGTATCTCGCCCTACGACAGCAGCAGCTTGTCGTCGGCCTCGTCGGAGCCGCTGGCCTTGCTGAACAGCTCCAGCAGGCCCTCCACAGTGAGCTTTTTCTTCTCCGCTCCGGAGACGTCGACGGCAATGCGGCCTTCAAACATCATAATGAGCCGGTTTCCGTGGGCGATGGCATCCCGCATGTTGTGGGTGATCATGAGGGTGGTGAGTTTGTCCCGCCGGACGATGGTCTCGGTGGTCTCCAGCACCTTGGCCGCCGTTTTGGGGTCCAGCGCGGCGGTGTGCTCGTCCAGCAGCAGGAGCTTTGGTTTCCGGAGGGTGGCCATCAGCAGAGTCAGCGCCTGCCGCTGCCCACCCGAGAGCAGTCCCACCTTGGAGGTCATCCGCTCCTCCAGGCCCAGCCCCAGTGTGCCCAGCAGGGTGTGATACTTCTCCCGCTCGGCCTTGGTGATGCTCCAGCCCAGCCCCCGCTTCTGTCCCCGGCGGGCGGCCAGAGCCAGGTTCTCCTCAATCTGCATGGAGGCGGCGGTACCCATCATAGGGTCCTGAAAAACACGGCCGATGTAGGGGGCCCGCCTGTGCTCGGGCAGCCTGGTCACATCGGTGCCGCCGATGGTGATGGTGCCCTGATCCACAGGGTAAACTCCGGCCACTGCGTTCATCAGAGTAGACTTTCCCGCTCCGTTGCCGCCGATGACGGTGACGAAATCCCCGTCGGCCAGTGTGAGGCTCACCCCCTGCAGAGCCACTTTTTCATTGGTGGTGCCCGCGTTGAAGGTTTTCCAGATATCTTTGATCTCAAGCATGATCGGCCGCCTCCTTCCGCACGGGTTTGGAGAAGTATTTGCCCTTCCAGTACGGCACCGCCAGGAACACGGCCACCACCAGGGCGGTGAGGAGCTTCAGATCGTCGGTGTTCAGGCCCAGGCGCAGCACCACTTGGATGACGATGTAGTAGATAATGGCACCCACGGATACGGCAGTCAGCTTCAGGGCGAAGTTGCGGAACACCTTGCCCAGGACCACCTCGCCGATGATGACGGCGGCCAGGCCGATGACGATGGCGCCCCGTCCGCTGCTGACGTCGGCCGTGCCGTTATACTGGGCCAGCAGAGCGCCGGACAGGGCCACGATGCCGTTGGAGAGCATAAGGCCCAGCACCTTGCAGGAGTCGGTGTCAATGCCCTGGGCCCGGGCCATGTTGGGGTTGGAGCCGGTGGCCCGGAGGGCGCAGCCCCGCTCCGTGCCGAAGAACCAGTAGAGAAGGCCGATCCCCGCGGCGGTGAACACCGCCAGCAGCACCAGCGGATTTTGCAGCCCCACCTCCCGCACATACCGTGAGGAGACCAGGATATCGTAATTCTGCACGTTCAGCGCCTGATTGGCCTTTCCGCCCCCTGTGCCCCAGCCCAGGATGCGCAGGTTCACCGAGTAGAGGGCGAGCTGGGTCAGGATGCCGGCCAGGATGGCGGGAATCCCGCAGGCAGTATGAAACAGACCGGTGACGCAGCCTGCCGCCATCCCCGCCAGAAAAGCACACAGCAGGGCCAGCCAGGGATTCACGCCGCCGCGGATGAGCATGACGCACACGGCGCCGCCGGTGGCCATGGAGCCGTCCACCGTCAGGTCGGCCACGTCGAGGATCCGATAAGTGATGTATACGCCGATGGCCATCAGGCCCCAGATAAAGCCCTGGGCCGCGGCACCCGGCATGGATTTCAGCAGTGCGGACAGAAAGTCCATTTCCATTCCCCCAAAAATCATTGGTGTTTCGTATCACACGAAAAGAGCGGAAAAGGAAAGTCCCCTTCCGCCCTTTTTTCGTTTTCAGACCGCTTTTTACTTGGCCTCGACGGCCTCGTAGTCGGCGGGGATGGTGATATTCAGCGCCTCCGCGTTGGCGGCGTTGTACTTCTTGGTGACATTGGGCGCGAATTCCACGGGCATGGAGGACACGTCGGCTTCCCCGGTGAGGATCCTGGCGGCCATGGCTCCGGTAGTGGCGCCCAGATCGTAGTAGCTGATAGACAGGGTGGCTACACCGCAGCCGGTGCAGATTCCCTCTTCGCCGGCCACCACGGGCACCCCGGCGGGGATGACCACGTTGGCGATGGCCTCGGTGTTGGAGGCGGCGGTGTTGTCGGTGGGGATGTAGATGACGTCGGAGCCGTCACAGGCACTCTGTGCCACGGAGGCCACGTCGTTGGAGTCGGTGAAGGCGTAGTTGGCGCAGGTGTAGCCCATATCGGTGAGATAGCCTGTGATCACCTCCACCTGGTAGGCGGAGTTTGGCTCGGCGGAGCAGTAGAGCAGACCCACGTTCTTGGCGTCCGGGAAGAGCTCCTGAAGCATGGCGGCCTGCTGATCCAGGGGAGCCAGATCAGAGGTGCCCGAGACATTGCCTCCCACGGTGCCGGTCCAGTCCTTGATCTCCAGGGCGGTGGCATAGTCGGTGATGGAGGTGCCCAGGATGGGCACGTCGGCGGTGGCGGCGGCAGCCACCTGGAGGGGCGCGGTGGCATTGGCCAGGATCAGATCCACACCCTCGGAGAGAAAGCCGTCAATGATAGGGCCGCAGTTGGCGCTGTCGCCGGAGGCGTTGCCCTCGACAAACTTCACCTGTCCGGGCAGAGCCTTCTCCAGAGCGTCCTTAAAGCCCTGGGTGGCGGCGTCCAGAGCGGCATGCTGCACCAGCTGGCAAATGCCGACCGTGTAAGTCCCTTCGGCGGCAGCGGATTCGGCAGGGGCGGCGGACTCAGTGGGTGCAGCGGACTCGGCGGGCCTGCCGCCTCCGCATGCAGTCAGGGACAAGGCCAGAGCCGCAGACAGGCCCAGCGCCAAAAACTTCTTCTTTTCCATTTCTCGTTCCTCCATTGCGCTTTAGCACTTTGTGGTGCTAAATTATAGTGACATTATACTCATCTCCATTCCGCTTGTCAACCACAAAATGCCGAAGATTTCATTGACGCGTCCCATTCATTGGGATTAAACTGAAAGAAATTGAGCAAAACAGGAGGGACCGTTATGAAAACCATCGGCCTGATCGGCGGGATGAGTTGGGAGAGCACAGTCACTTATTATCAAATTGTCAACCATGTGGTCCAGCAGCGGCTGGGCGGGCTTCATTCCGCCCGGCTGCTGCTGGACAGCTTGGATTTTGCGGAGATCGAGGCCTGCCAGTCCAGCGGGGACTGGGAGAAGAGCGCCCGGCTGCTGACCGACGCCGCCCTCCGGCTGGAGGGGGCGGGGGCTGATCTCGTTCTTATCTGCACCAACACCATGCACAAGGTGGCCCCCCAGGTCCAGGCCGCTCTCCGCGTTCCCCTTCTCCACATCGCCGACGCCACCGCGGAAGCCCTCCGCGCCGCCGGGGTGGACACCGTAGCGCTGCTGGGGACCAAGTACACCATGTGTCAGGACTTTTATACGGAAAAGCTGATCGCCGCCGGGATCCGGGTTCTCATTCCAGACGAGCCCGACGTGGAACTGGTCAACCGGGTCATCTTCGACGAGCTCTGCCTTGGAATTTTAAAAGAGGGCTCCAGGCAGGAATTCCTCCGCGTCATCAATGCCCTGGCGCAAAAGGGCGCCCGAGGCGTCATTCTGGGCTGCACCGAGATCGGCCTGCTGGTCTCCCAGGCGGACACCCCCCTCCCCGTCTTTGACACCACCCTCATCCACGCCACCCGGGCCGCCGAACTGGCGCTGGGTTGAAATGAGCACCTCCCATGGACTTTTTTCTTCAGATGTGGTAAACTGAGAAAATCATTCTGGCCCTCGCTTGGGAGGAGGCATTTTTTTGAAAACAGATATTTTGGGTGTCGGCATCGACGATCTGACTCCCGATGAGGCGGTGGCCGCCGGTTCGGCCCTGATGGAGGAAGAGGGGTTCCACTATGTGGTCACCCCCAATCCGGAATTTGTTCTGGCCGCCAGGAAGGACGAGCAGTTTTGCGCCGTCCTCAACAGCGCCGATCTGGCCCTGGCCGACGGTATCGGTGTGGTCTACGCCGCCAAAATTTTGGGCCATCCCCTGAAGGGAAAGGTCACGGGCATCGACTTTGCCCAGGGCCTGCTCACCCGAATGGCCCACACGGGCCGCTCCCTCTTTCTGCTGGGGGCCAAGCCCGGCGTGGCGGAGCTGGCGGCGGAGAAGCTCCGCGCCGCCCACCCCGGTCTGCTCATCTGCGGCACCCACGACGGCTACTTTCAGGAGGACGCCCCGGTGGTGGAGGAGATCCGCGCCGCCGGAGCCGACGTGATCTTTGTCTGCCTGGGCGCGCCCAAGCAGGAGCTCTGGATGGTCCAGCACGGCCCCGACACTGGGGCCCGTCTGGCGGTGGGTCTGGGCGGCAGCCTGGACGTGTTCGCCGGCACGGTGGAGCGGGCTCCCGAGAGCTGGCAGAAGGCCGGAATGGAGTGGCTCTACCGGCTCATCAAGGAGCCCAGCCGCTTCGGCCGGATGGCCCGGCTCCCTCTCATCCTGGTGGACGCCCTGGCGGCGCGCCTGAGAGGAGGACGGGCATGAAAGGAAAACTGATCGTCTTTGAGGGTACCGACGGCTCGGGCAAGTCCACCCAGTTTCGGCTGCTGTGCGACCTGCTCCAGACCGCGGGAAACTCCTTTCACCGTCTGGTGTTCCCCCAGTATCAAGAGCCCTCCTCCGCCCTTTTGAAGATGTATCTGAACGGGGAGTTCGGCTCCCGCCCCTCCGATGTAAATCCCTACGCCGCATCCAGCTTCTACGCCGTGGACCGGTACGCCTCCTGGAAAAAGGTCTGGCAGCCTCTCTATGAGTCGGGGACCCTCATCCTCTCCGACCGGTACACTACCTCCAACGCCGTCCACCAAGGGGGCAAGCTCCCCCCTGCCGACCAGCCTGCCTTTTTCGATTGGCTCTTCGACTTTGAATACCGGAAGCTGGGCCTGCCCCAGCCCGATCTGGTGATCTATCTGGACATGCCCACGGAACAGGCCACCCGCCTTCTCCGCACCCGGGAGGCTGCCACCCACACCAGAGGCGACATCCACGAGGTGGACGACGCCTACCTCGCCCTCTGCCGCCGGACCGCGCTTCGGGCCGCCGACCACTACGGCTGGCAAAAGGTGTCCTGCGCGGACGCCGCCGGGGCCGTGCGAAGCATCCAGGACATCCATCGGGAGATCTGGGACATTGTGACAAAGCAGCTCTCCCTCCCGACTCAAACACATTAAAAGGAGGCTCCCCCATGGTTTGTATTTTATTGGCGGAAGGCTTTGAAGAGTCCGAGGCCATTGTTCCCGCCGACCTGCTCCGCCGGGCAGGAATTGAAGTGGCTCTCACCAGTTTGGCCGGAACCGAGGTCACCAGTTCTCACGGCATTACCGTCAAGGCTGACCGCACCCTGTCCGAGATCCGTACGGAGGATCTGGAGATGCTGGTCCTCCCGGGCGGTCTGGACGGCGTGGAGAACATCCGCATGGATCTGTTTGCCACCGCTCTGATCCAAAAGGTGTATGATAAAAAGATCTATTTGGCCTCCATCTGCGCCGCGCCCACCATTTTGGGCGGTATGGACCTGCTGGACGGCCGGGCAGCAGTGTGCTACCCCGGCATGGAGTCCGGGCTGGGCGCCGCCGAGGCGCGGATCGGAACCCCCGTAGTGGAGGACGGCTTCCTCATCACCGGGGAGGCGGCAGGCTCCGCCTTCGCCTTTGGGCTGAAGCTGGTGGAGCTGTTGAAGGGCCCCGCCGCGGCCGAGCAGGTCCGCCGCAGTATCCACTACCACGGCTGAGCGGGCCTGTCCCGTTTTTCATCAAAAAGAAGCGGGGCTGAGCCCCGCCTCTTCATGTAGGGTCTTAGCAGCAGCCGTCGTTGCCGCCGCAGCCGCATCCACCGCCGCAGCCACAGCCACCGCCGCAGCCGCCCCAGTTCCCGCCTCCGCAGCAGCAGCACAGGAGAATGATGATGAGGATGATCCAGCAGCAGCTGCCGCCGCCCCAACCGTTGTTACCACAGCACATAAAGATTTCACCTCGTTGTTTATTTGGCGGCCGGCGGGTTTTCCCCTCCGCCGCCATCCGAAACATACTATGCGTCCCCCGTGATTCTGGTTCCGGGGGCAACCCCAAATGTTAGGAGTTGACCTTATGTCTCAGGAATCCAAGCAGCCCAGATCACATCCCAGCCGCCTCGAGTCCGGGGAGAGCCGTCCCCGGTCCGGCGGGCATACCCGCCGCCGCAGGAAACGGATGAATCCCGTCCTCTACATTCTCCTTGTGGTGGCCTCCTCCGCCCTGCTGGCCGGACTGGGCTGGATGTGGGCCGGTGATGTGCTGGCCCTGAACAAACAGCCTGCCACGGCGGTCATCACCGTGGAGAACGGGGATTCCCTGAACGACGTGGCCTCTGCGCTGAAAGAAAACGGGCTCATTGACTACAAGCCCCTGTTCAAGCTCTTCTGCTCGGTCACCGGCGTGGAGAAAAAGGAAAAGATCACCCCGGGCACCTATGAGCTGAACACTGATATGGACTACAACGCGCTGGTCAACGCCATGAGTTCCCGCTCCGGCAGCCGGATGACCGCCTCGGTGACCATCCCCGAGGGCTACACTCTGGATCAGATCTTCCATCTGCTGGACGACAAGGGCGTGGCTACGGTGGATCAGCTCCAGAGCGTGGCCGCCAGCTATGATTTCAACTATAGCTTCCTCAAGGGAGTCCTCCCTCTGGGCGACTACCACCGGCTGGAGGGTTACCTCTTTCCCGACACCTATGAGTTCTACATGGGAGGCGGTGAGGACGAAGTGGTCCAGATCCTCAACAAGATGATCCTGCGCTTTGACCAGCAGTTTACCGACGAGCTGCGCCAGAAGGCCGCCGACATGGGCTACTCCGTCCATGAAATGGTCACGATCGCCTCCCTCATCGAAAAGGAGACCGACGGGACCGATCAGGCCAGGATCGCCTCGGTCGTCTACAATCGCCTGAACAATCCCGGCTATGAGACGGTTGGCCTGCTTCAAATCGACGCCGCCATCGCCTATGTCACCGGCCGGCCCGTCACCCAGTCCGACTACCAGAGCGTGGACAGCCCCTACAACACCTACCGCAACAAGGGCCTGCCCCCCGGTCCCATCGCCAGCCCCGGCATGACCTCTCTTAACGCGGCGCTGAAACCGGAGAGTACCAAGTACTATTACTATGTGGTGGGCGACGATCACCTCCACCACTTCTTCCGCACCAGCGCAGAATTTGAAGCCTACAAGGCCGCATTGGGGAACCGCAATGGATAAGAAACTGGAACTTCTCTCTCCCGCCGGGGACATGGAACGGCTGCGGATGTCGGTGGCCTACGGGGCCGACGCCGTATATCTGGCCGGTCAGCAGTATGGGATGCGCTCCTTCGCCGGGAACTTCTCCCGGGAGGAGCTGCGGGAGGCGGTGGCGCTCTGCCGCGCCCACGGCGTGGCCGTTCACGTCACCTGCAACACCATGCCCCGCAGCGGGGAACTGGAGGGACTGCCGGAATATCTGGAATACCTCCAGGATATCGGCGTCACCGCCGTCATCATCGGGGACATCGGCGTGCTGGCCCTGGCCAAACGCCATGCGCCCAAGCTCAAGCTCCATATCAGCACCCAGGCCAGCGTCACCAACTATCAGGCCGCCCGGGCCTGGCACGATTTGGGGGCCGGCCGGGTCATTTTAGCCCGGGAGCTCACATTGGACGAGGTGGCGGAGATCCGGGCCAAAACCCCGTCCACGCTCGAGCTGGAGGCCTTTGTCCACGGGGCCATGTGCGTCAGCTATTCCGGCCGGTGCGTCCTGTCCAACTATATGACGGGACGGGACGCCGGCCGGGGGGCCTGCGCCCAGCCCTGCCGCTACAAATACGCTGTCGTGGAGGAAAAGCGCCCCGGGGAGTTCTTCCCCGTGGAGGAGGACGACCGGGGCACCTATCTCTTCAACTCCAAGGATATGTGCATGATCGACCACGTCCCGGAGCTCCTCGCCGCCGGACTGGACAGCCTGAAGATCGAGGGCCGGGCCAAAAGCGCCTACTACGCCGCCGTGGTCACGGGAGCGTACCGCCACGCGGTGGACGCCGCCCTGGCCGGGGAGCCGCTGGACCCCGCCTGGCGCGCCGAGCTGGACAAGGTGAGCCACCGCCCCTACTCCGAGGGCTTCTATTACAACCACCCCGAGCAGTACACCGGGGACGCCCGCTATCTCCGGGACTGGCAGGTCAGCGCCATCGTCACCTCCTGCGCCCCTGACGGCCGGGCCCTCCTCTCCCTGCGGAACAAATTCCGCCGGGGGGAGACGCTGGAACTGGTGGGGCCTGGTGTAAGGCCGATCTCCTTTTCAGCAGACGACCTGGCCGACGAGAGCGGCTCCCCGCTGGAGGAGGCCCGCATCCCTCAGATGCCGCTGCGGCTCACCCTTCCCTGTCAAGTCCCTCCCCTTTCCATCCTTCGAAGGGAGGCCCGGCAAGTTTGAAGCGCCGCTATGACTACGATGTGCTCCGGGTCCTCTCCATGCTGGGCGTCATTTACCTTCACACGGTGGCGGGGGCATTACGGGAGCTGGACAACACCGTGCTCTGGAATTTCTCCAATATCGGAGTGGCATTCGCCACTCCGGCGGTCCCCCTCTTTTTCATGATGTCGGGGGCCCTGCTTCTGGATGAGGACAAGACTTCCGATCTCACCTTCCTGTTTCGGCGCCGCCTGCCCAAGGTGTTGGTCCCCCTGGTTGTCTGGAGCACCCTGGTGCTGCTGTACACCGTCCTTCAGGGGGATGTCGCCGGCGCCCGGGAGAGCGCCCACCGCCTTCTGAACACACCGGTGGTCATCCCCTATTGGTTCCTCTACGCCCTGGTCCCCATGTACCTGCTCTCCCCCCTGCTCCGGCAGATGACCTCCCGAATGACCCGGGCCCACTGGAACTACATGATGGGACTGTGGATCCTGCTCACCCTGGGGCTTTACACGGTGCGGTCCTTTGTCCCGGACGCTTGGGAGATCACCTTTACTGAGCACTGGACGCTCAATGTGAACTTCGTGGGGGGCTACCTGGGCTACTTTCTCCTGGGGGCCTGGCTGGAACGGTGGGAGCGCATCCCGCCCAAAGGGGTCCTGGCGGGGATCGCCGCGGGAATGATCGCCCTCAGCATTTTTGGCACACGATGGGACACCTATGCCCACTCTGCTTATTCCGACCGGTTCACCAACTACCTGACTCTTTTCACCATGCTCCTCTCCGCCGCCATCTTTCTCCTGGCAAAATCCTGTCTGCGCGGAAAAGAGGAGAAAGGAAAACTTCTTTCCCTGCTGGCCGGGGTCTCCTTCCCGGTCTATCTGCTCCATCCTTTGGCCCTTGGCCTGGGCGAGCGCGTTTGGGGACGGGTGATCGGCCTTCCCGCCCCCGGCACCATCCCGCAGCAGGTGCTGTTCTATGTCCTGGTGGTCCTCTTCTGTATTGGGGTGTCGGTGATTCTTTCCTCCATCCCGGGGGTGTGCTACGCCTTTACCGGCCAGCGCTACGCCGCCGCCTGCAAAAGCGCCAATCTCTTCGCCCTGTTTCGTCCGAAAAAGCGCCCCAACCCTTGACAGATCTGAAATTTGTGATAAAATTATGGACGCAAAATCGCTGAGACGAAGCCAATGACAGGAGAAGCCCCAAGCGAGAGGGGGACAGTGCGAGCCCCTCGGCCCATCTGTCAGCGCCACTTCCGAGCGGCCCGGAAAACCGGGACGGTCCATCCCCGTTACAAGATGCCAATGAGATGCCCTTTTGCGGGGCAAATCAGGGTGGTACCGCGGAGTGACACGCTTCGCCCCTGAAATCCAACAGGGGCGAAGCGTTTTTCATTTGCTCACCCCAAAATCAAGGAGGTAATTCCCATGGAACCCAAAAACTTCGGCGTCAATGAACTGCGCGAGATGTTCCTCTCCTTCTTCGAGACCAAGGGCCATCTCCGTCTGCCCAGCTTCTCTCTCATCCCCCAGAACGACGCGTCCCTGCTGCTCATCAACTCCGGCATGGCACCCATGAAGCCCTTCTTCACCGGCGAGCAGGAGCCCCCCCGCCACCGGGTGTGCACCTGTCAGAAGTGCATCCGCACCGGCGACATCGAGAACATCGGCCACACCGCCCGCCACGGCACCTACTTCGAGATGCTGGGCAACTTCTCCTTCGGCGACTACTTCAAGCGGGACGCCATCCACTGGGCCTGGGAGTTCCTCACTTCCCCCGAGTGGGTGGGCCTGGACCCCGAGCGTCTCTATCCCTCCGTCTTTGCCGGAAACGAGACCACGCCCGCCGACGACGAGGCCTTTGAGATCTGGACCAAGGAGATCGGCCTCCCCGCCGACCATATTTTCAAGTTCGGCAAAGAGGACAACTTCTGGGAGCACGGCTCCGGCCCGTGCGGCCCCTGCTCCGAGATCTACTATGACCGGGGCGAGAAGTACGGCTGCGGCCGGCCCGGCTGCACCGTGGGCTGCGACTGCGACCGCTATATGGAAGTCTGGAACGTGGTCTTTTCCCAGTTCAACAACGACGGTGAGGGCCATTACACCGAGCTCAAGCAGAAGAACATCGACACCGGCATGGGCCTGGAGCGTCTGGCCGTGGTGTGTCAGGACGTGGACTCCCTCTTCGACGTGGACACCGTCATGAACATCACCCACAGGGTCAGCGAGATCACGGGCGCCCACTACGGCGAGAGCAAGGCCCGGGACGTCTCCCTGCGGGTCATCACCGACCACATCCGCTCCGCCACCTTCATGATCTGCGACGGCGTCCTCCCCTCCAACGAGGGCCGGGGCTACGTCCTGCGCCGCCTCCTCCGCCGGGCTGCCCGCCACGGCAAGCTGCTGGGGGTCAACGAACCCTTCCTCTATGAGGTCTGCGACACCGTCATCCATGAAAACGAGGGCCACTACCCCGAGCTGCGGGAGCGGCAGGACTATATCACCAAGGTCATCCGGGTAGAGGAGGAGAACTTCGCCCGCACCATCGACGGCGGCCTGAAGATCTTCATGGACATGCTGGACGGCCACAAGGCCAAGGGCGAGAGCGTCTTTTCCGGCGCAGACGCCTTCAAGCTCTACGACACCTACGGCTTCCCCATCGACCTGACCATCGAGATGGTGGCGGAGCAGGGGATGCGCGTGGATCAGGACGCCTTCCGCAAGCTGATGCAGGAGCAGAAGGAGCGGGCCCGCCGCGCCCGGGAGGCTCTGGGCGACCTGGGCTGGGCCGGCATCGAGTTCGGCAAGGATATGCCCGAGACCAAGTTCGTGGGCTACGACGCCGCCAACCTGGAAAACTGCCCGGCCAAGGTCCTGGCCATCGTGGCCGAGGAGGAACTGCGGGACGAGGTCCGGGGCGGCACCGAGGCCATCCTGGTGCTGGACCAGACCCCCTTCTACGCCGAGATGGGCGGCCAGGTGGCCGACCACGGCGTCATCTGCTGCGGGGACGCCCGCTTTGAGGTCACCGACGTGCAGAAGAACAAGGGCGGCAAGTATATGCACTACGGCAAGCTTGTTTTCGGCGGGCTAAAGGTGGGCGACACCGTCTCCGCCACCGTGGAGCTCAAGCGCCGCAAGGCCGTCCAGCGGGCCCACTCCGCCACCCACATGCTGGACAAGGCCCTGCGCTCCGTTCTGGGGGCCCACGTGCAGCAGGCCGGTTCCCTGGTGGAGCCCGACCGGCTCCGCTTCGACTTCACCCACTTCTCCGCCCTCACCCCCGAAGAGCTCTCCGAGGTCAGCCGCCTGGTGAATGAGGCCATTTTGGAGGGCTATGACATCCGTACCGACGTCCTGCCCATCGATGAGGCCAAGCAGCGGGGGGCCATCGCCCTCTTCGGAGAGAAATACGGCGACACCGTTCGGGTGGTGGACATGGGCAAGGGCTGGTCTGTGGAGTTCTGCGGCGGCACCCATCTGGACAACACCGCCAAAGTAGGCGTGTTCCACATCGACAGCGAGTTCTCCGTGGCCTCCGGCGTCCGCCGCATCGAGGCCACCACGGGCATGCTCACACTGGAGACCATGAACCGCAATCAGGAGATGGTCTTTGAGGCCGCCGCCGTTCTCAAGGCCAAGCCCGGCGAGATCCGGGAGCGGGCCCAGCAGACCATGGAGGAGATCAAGACCCTCCGCCACACTGTGGAGGCCTTCCAGGCCAAGGAAGCCGTCAGCGAGGCCGGGAATTTCCTCATGGGAGCCAAGGAGGTGGGCGGCCTGCGGGTGCTTACCGCCACCCTTCCCGAAGCCGACGCCGACCGTCTGCGCAAGACCGGCGATTTCCTCCGGGACAAGGCCTCCAATGTGGTGGCCGTGCTCTCCACGGTCAGGGACGGCAAGATCACCTTCCTGGCGGTCTGCGGCAAGGAGGCCGTTGCCCGGGGCGTGAAGGCGGGCGATCTCATCCGCTCGGTCACCGCCATTTGCGGCGGCAAGGGCGGCGGCAAGCCCGACTCCGCCATGGGCGGCGGCACCGACGTGCTCAAGCTGGACGATGCTCTGGCCACGGTGGACGACTTCGTCCACAACAAGCTGGGCCTGTAACCGGGGGTGCGCCATGATCCTGGATTTTACCGCCCTGGAGGAGACCGTCATCCCCCACATGCGGGGCGGAGAAAAAGAGGTCCGCCTTCGGATGCGCACCGATGAGCTGGGAAAGATCATGCGGGGCCGCCTGATCCCCGGCGCGTCCATCGGCCTCCACACCCACGAGACCGGCAGCGAGATCATCTATATCCTCAGCGGCACGGGCAAATTCCTCTTCGACGGCTCCTGGGAGCCCTTCGGCCCCGGTGCCTGCCACTACTGTCCCAAAGGTCATTCCCACAGCTTTGTCAACGACGGTGCTGAGGACGTGGAGTTCTTCGCCGTTGTTCCGGAGCAGTGAAACACAGAGAAAGGAGCAAGCTATGAGCGATTGTCTGTTCTGTAAGATCGCCGCCGGCGAGATCCCGTCCAAAAAGGTCTATGAGGACGACCTCTGCTGCGCCTTCTACGACATCGACCCCCAGGCCCCCACCCACTTCCTGGTCATCCCCAAGGAGCATATCCAGTCGGTGTCCCAGGTGGACGGGGCCAATCAGGCCACTGTGGGGCATATCTTTGCCGTCATCGCCCGGCTTTCCAAAGAGCTGGGACTGGAGAGCTACCGGGTGGTCTCCAACATCGGGGATCAGGCCGGGCAAAGCGTCCACCATCTCCATTTTCACGTCCTCTCCGGCCGGGACATGACCTGGCCTCCGGGCTGATTCCGCCATGACCCAACGAAAAACCTCCGCCGCCCGCTGGCTTGCCCGGGCGGCGGTCTTTCCCTGTCTGGGAAGCTGGATTTTGGCGCGGCTCTGGATCGCCCTGGGCGGCGTCCTGCCCGGCAAGCTTCTGGGCGGAGCGGCCCTGGCGCTCTCCGGGCTCTTTCTCGGCCTCGCCGTCCGATTCCGCCTGGCCGAACGACTTCTCCGCCCCTGGGACGCAGGCTGGAAAAATGCGCTGGCGGGGGCCATTGCGTTTTGGGCGGGGGCGGCCTTCGACCTCAGCTACGCCATGCTGGACCCGGCAGGGCTTTTGATCGACGCCCTCCCCTTCCGCTTTCTCTGTCATCTGGGGAACGGCCTGCTGTTTGCCGCGCTGGTCCTGGCCCTGCTCCGGGCCGGGCGGGATCTGGCGGGCCTGGGCCGGGTAAATGTCCGGCAGATGCTGCTCCTCTTTTTGGCGCTCAATGCCGTCACCGCCGTCTACGTCCTCTCCTCCCGTACGGTCTATGTCTGGGACAACGCCGGATACTGGGCCGTCGCCCGGACGCTGGCCGACCAGCCCTTCGGCCCTGCCCAGCTCCGGGGGATTTTGGAGAGCACCATCAGTCTGGACTACAACTACCTGCTGGCCCTCCCCGTCTCCTGGGTGATGCGCCTGCTGGGGGGCAGCCGGGCGGTGTTCCTTTTCTCCGTGGCCAATCTGTACATCCTCCCCGGCCTTTGGGGACTGGCGGCCCTCGCCCCGGAAAAGCCCTGGGGCGGACTGCTGCTGGCGGGACTCTTCCCCATGCTGACCTACGTGGGCCTGGTGGGCTATGTGGACGTGGCCTCCGCCGCTCTCGGGATCTGGGCCGTTGCGGTCTACCGCAGCGAGCGCCCCGCCGTCAGCCGGGGGCTGGTCTCCGGGGCGCTGCTGGTGGGTACCTTTCTCCTGCGGCGGTACTTCTTTTTCTTTGCCGCCTCCTTCGGGGTGGCAGCCCTGGTCTGCAAGCTCCTTTTCCAGCGGAAGCGGTGGGCGGATTTTGGAGCGCTCTTTGCATCCAGTGCCTTCTGCGCCCTCTTCTGTACCTACCGGTTTCTGCTGGACAAGGTGCTGGGCACCAATTACTCCGACCTCTACTCCGCCTATGATCTGGGTTTGAGGAGCGATCTGCTCCTCTTTTGCCGGTACTTCGGCTGGGTGCTTCTGGCGGTGCTGGCTCTCCTCGCCGCCGCCGGTCTGACTCGGAAGGAGACACGGCCCGCCGTGGCCTTTTCCCTGGTGCAGCTTGCGGTCTGCTTCCTGGCCTTTGTCTCCATCCAGTCTCACGGGCAGCAGCACCTGCTGCTCTACCTCCCGGCGCTGGCCCTTCTGGCCTCCTCCTCCCTGCTCTCCCGCCCCGGGCCGCTGCCTGCCCTTCTGGCGGCGGCCGCCTTCGGCTTCTGCTTCGTGCCCAAGGCCCAGCCCGCCTCCATCTGCGAGATCGCATCCCCAGACCCGCTGCCCTCCTTCCAGTTTTACGGCCCCCGCCGGAGCGACATCGACCAGCTTCTGGCGCTGGCCGACGCGGTGGACGGTCTCTCGGCGGAGGAGCCCCACACCGCCGCGGTGCTGGCCTCCTCCTTCACCTTCAACAGTGAGACGCTCACCAGTCTCCGCGCCTCCCTGAGCCTGCCCGAGCCGGAGACCGGCACAGTGGTGCAGTATCACGGCACCGTGGACAAGCGGGACGCCTTCAACTGGAACACCGCTCAGGCCGACTACCTCATCGTGGGCGACCCGGTGCAGACCCATCTGGGCGAGGAAAACCAGCAGGTCATGGCGCTGCTGGCCCACGACGTGTTGGAGGGCATCGGCCCCGGGACGGCCTACGAGGCCCTCCCCGAGACCTTCTCCCTGGAAAACGGCGTCACCGTCCGGCTCTACCGCCGCACCCGGGCCTGGACGGCGGAGGATTATTGCTCCATCTCCGACCGGCTCACCGCCCTCTACCCCGACTATGCCGGACTCTATGCGGTTCCGGCCTGGATCGTGCCCTGAGAAACAAAACGAGCTCCCGTCCGCTGTGCAGACGGGAGCTCGTTTTCGCTGTTCCGGTCACCCCCGCAGTGTACGGCAGGTGTAGCGGATCAATGTAAAAGAAATACTCTCGGGACTGCCGGAAGGTCTTTTCGTCGGCTCGCCCGCCGAACGGGGTGAGAATCGGGTCCCGAAAAATCAGATAAAACGCCGTCAAAACCACGCTGCACCCCATGCACAGGACTATGGCGCTGCCGATGCTCCGCCCCGCGTCCTCCCGCCGGCCCGCGCCCAGGCTGATGCTGACAAAGGCACAGCAGCCGTCTCAGATCATCACCGCCACGTCCAGAGCCACTACCGTCAGCGGAAACACCACCGTATTGGCCGCGTTGCCGCAGGAGCCCAGGTAGGCGGCGTTGGCGATGAAGATCTGATCCACGATGTTGTAGAAGGCGGCCGTCAGCAGTGAGATCACACAGGGTACCGCGTACTTTGCCATCAGGGTGCCGGTCTTTTTGGTCTCTAGAAAGGAATTGGTCTTTTATTTTAAATAAGCCTTAGGTTTCTTTACAAAGGCATAATCATAAATCACAACAAAAACCGAGCCAACCTACACTAAAACGTCGCTGTTTCTTTGTGAAAAGCGACGTTTTTTTATGGCCTGGTTTTGGAAAGGAGTGATGCTGATTTCAAATTGAAAATGAAAGGGGGAGTTATTTTTGCGGGTCAGGCCGGGAGGTCTGGCCTTTTTTCATTCCATCAAAAAGGAGGTTAGCAAATGGCCGATGAAAAAGTGAACATGGGCCCGGAGGAAAATAAGACCCCGGAAAACCAATCCCCGCCCGGCCAGGGTGATCTGCCACCGCTGGAGGAAAATAATGCTCCTGCTGTTTCTGGTGAAGATAAAGCGGCCCCCGATCATGTGGAGCCCGATCCGCCGTCTGCCGACAAGCACACACAGCAGACTGTTCTTCCCGGCATGGGCGAAGATACACCCGCCCCGTCCGGCAAGGTGATCAACCTCTCGGACATCCAGGCCGCTGATAAGGACGGCAAGGAGGCTTCTACTACCGCCCCGGAAAAGAAAGCGCCGGAGGCGGATCAGCCGAAAAAGCGCCGTGGCCGTCCCCCGAAAGAGCAGGCTACGGTGTCTGCGGGGAAAAAGGAGAAAGCGGCGGAGCCCCGCACAGGCCGCCCGTCTAAGGTTGACAAGGCGGCCCGTGAGGAGGCCCCGCCCGCTGTTCGGGACAAAGTGTCCAGAGGTAAGAAAGCTGACAAGGGCAAGGAAACGGGCTCCGGCGGTGCGCCTGCGTCTAAATCCGCTAAGGCGGTAAAGCCGGGCAAGGCCGCTCCCGTCAAGGAGGCGGCAGTCCCGCCGCCGGAGATCAATTTGCCGCCCACGCCTGACGTGCCGCCCCGCCCGGTGGAAGAGGGAAAAATCGTCTATCTGAAAATGGCGGAGCTTCATCCGTTCCATACGTTCCGGGAGCACCCCTACAAGGTGCAGGACGATAAGGCGATGGATGATCTGGTGGGGACGATCAAGGAACACGGCATTATGACCCCCGCCACCGTCCGCCCGGAAAAAGACGGCAAGGGCTATGAGATTATCGCGGGCCACCGCCGCCATCACGGTGGTACACGGGCCGGGCTGGAGGAAATGCCCTGTATCGTCCGCGAGATGACCGATCTTGAAGCTGTCCGGGAAATGCGGAACAGCAACAAGCAGCGGGGTGATCCTCTCCCCAGCGAACTGGCAAAGCTGCTGGATTTGGAGGTGGAGGCCATCAAACGCCAGGGGGCCCGCCCGAAAAATGAGAAAGAGGCGGAGGCCCTGGGTAAGCTCTCGGTGGAGATTGTGGGTAAGGAACACGACATGAACTATAAAAAGGTCATGCGGTATATCCGGCTCAACTCCCTGGTGCCGGAGCTTCTGGACAAGGTGGACACAAAGCAGATGGGCTTTATGCCTGCGGTGGAGATCTCGTATATCAGGCCGGAAAACCAGCGGCTGATTGCCGTTTCCATTGACGGGGAGCAGTCCTCCCCCTCGGTGGCCCAGGCGAAGCGGCTCCACGAGCTGGACAAGGAGGGCAAGCTCAACGGCGATGTGATCGACGGCATTTTGAGTGAAGAAAAAAAGGAGGATCGCGGTGTGATTATTTCGACTGCTGAACTGTCTAAGTATTTCGGCAAGGAGGTCACTCCTGCCAAAATGAAGGAGCAGATCATGGCGCTGCTGGACGAGTGGAAAGAGAAACAGCCGCCCGAACTGGCGCAGCCGGACAAGAAAAAGGACTTGGAGAAGTAACCGGGCCCCGCTTCTGGACACTTTGTCCAGAGGTGAACGCCCCGCGCCGGGGATGGGCTCTGTGGTGATATATCCCCCGTCGCCGGATATTTTGCAGCGCAGCCGGGAACGGGCAGTCAAGGGGCGGAACGCCCGCCGTTTGCGGCGGCTTGCCCTTGACTGCCTGGCCCGGCTGTGCTATTTCCGGCAAGGCGGCGGGGGTATATCCTCCAGAGCCGCCCCCTTTCCCATGAATGGGAAAGGGCGGGGGGATAGGGTTAAACTACCTATTAAATATTGGAGGTGTGATAATGAAACGATCCCTTGCTTATATCACCGCTGCGTGGCGCGGTGATCCTGCGGTGGATATGGAGCAGGCGGCACATTACTGCCGCGTGGTCTACGATGCGGGCTATTCCCCCATCTGCCCCATGCTCTATCTGCCGCTGTTCCTCAATGACGCGGTGCCGGAGGAGCACAAGAACGGCATCGACATGGGCCGCGATCTGCTCCGGCGCTCCCGTGTGCTGGTGGTGTGCGGCCATTCCGTGACCGAGGCCATGAAAAATGATATTGCTGTGGCCCAGCGCCTGGGGATCACCGCTACTACCCTTGAGGGCATCCTGACCGTCAAGGGCCAGGGGCGGTGCTGATGGAGTCCCTGTTTGAAGCCTACATCACCAACCTGGGAAAGTACAACGAGGGTGAGCTGGTTGGCGAAACGCTGAAATTCCCCACGACTACCGAAGAAGTACAGGCCCTTTTGAAGCGGATCGGTGTGGACGGGGTACGTTATGAGGAATTTTTCATTACCAGCTTTGACGGTGACGTGCTGGGGCTCTATGACTATCTCACGGAATACGAAAACCTGGACGAGCTCAATCATCTGGCCTGTCTGCTCTCCGAGCTGGATCAGGGCGAACTGGAGAAATTTGAGGCCGTCATTGACAGCGGCGAACATACTTCCAGCGTGGCCGATCTCATCAATCTGGCGCAAAACCTGGATTGCTACGAGTTTTATCCTGGTGTCGAGGACGATGAAACCCTGGGCCGCATCTATGTGGAGGACATGGAGGCCATTGACGTGCCGGAGCACCTGCTGAATTATTTTGACTATGAGGCATACGGGCGGGATATTCGGCTTGAAGAGGACGGCCACTTTGCCCCTGGCGGCTATGTGCTGAACAATGGCGGCCAATTTATCGAGCACTATCACGGGATCGAGGACATTCCCGACGAGCACAAAGTCTTTGCCTTTCCGCAGCTCACGGTGCGGGAACAAATGGCAGCCTACAAAGAAATTATTGACGGTTCCTCCCTGGAGGGCTATCGGAAGATTGCCGCAAAGGAACATGAGGAACGATAACGGCACTTCTGGACGTTTTGTCCAGAGGTGCTTTTTTCATGGAAAGGAGGGATACGGCTGATTGACGAGGACGTTTCCAGACGTACCATAGCAATTTCGATCAAGGCGACAAAGCTCACGGGCCGGGTGCTGGCCCAGGCGTGTCTGGCGGTGGGCCGGAAGATTAAGAAAACGTACCGGGCCCGCCAGACACTCCACGGAAAACAGACGGTGCGTCAGCTCATGGGCCACGGGGCCGCCACGAACAGCATCGAGGTGGAGTCCCCAAAGGACTTTGACCGGGTGGCCCGGCGCTGGAATGTGGACTATGCCTTTTACAAGACCGGGCCGGACAAATATCTGTTGTTCTTCAAGAGCGGGCAGGCCGACGCCATCACCGCTTGCTTTTCGGAATATTCCCGGCGTGTGTTGAAGCGTTCCAAGTCCCAGCGTGTTCCCATCCGGGAACAGCTCAAACGGGCTGCCGCTGAACTGGCCCGCCAGCTGTCCCACAAGAAAGAACGTGCAAGGGAGGCGGTGCATGAGGACAGATAGCGTCAAAAAGTATGTGATACCCAATATCCCGTACCTGTTTATTCTGTGGGCCTGCCTAAAGCTGGGGACGGCCTACCGCCTGGCCCCTGGAGCAGACTTTGCCCACAAGCTCATGGGCCTGGGGCAGAGCATCGGCCCGGCCTTTGCAGACTTTGCGCCGGGGCTCTCTCCTTTTGACTGGCTCATCGGTATTGTGGGCGCGGTGGGCTTTCGCCTGCTGATCTACTTCAAAAGCAAGAACGCAAAGAAATTTCGGCGGGATGAGGAATACGGGTCGGCCCGCTGGGGCACCGAAAAAGACATCAAGCCCTTTGTCGATCCGAAGTTTGAGAACAACGTCATTTTAACAAAGACGGAATTTCTCACTATGAACACCCGGCCCAAAAATCCCGCCAACGCCCGCAACCTCAACGCCTGTATCATCGGCTCGTCTGGCTCCGGCAAAACCCGTTTCTGGCTTACGCCCCAGCTGCTCCAGGCGCACAGCTCTTATGTGTGCGTCGATCCAAAAGGCGGGGTGCTCTCCCAGGTGGGGGCTTTCCTGCAACGCCGGGGGTATCAGGTCAAAGTGTTCAACAGCATAGATTTTTCAAAATCCATGCACTACAATCCGCTGT